>JBCCFD010000085.1:0-21687 GCA_039029915.1 Chloroflexota bacterium | reverse complement strand
CTTCACAAGAACCTAATGTGGGTGCCCAATTTGCCTCATGATAGCGTGCCAGTCGGTCCTGATGAAGAGCATAATGTCATTCACGAGCCACAAGGGGCACCGATGCCCACTTTTGATTTTGAGCAAAAGCCCCATTGGGAATTGGGTGTCGACCGCGACATGATCGATTTTGAGGCTGGTGTTAAGCTGAGCGGTAGCCGATTTTATGTGCTCAAAGGGTGGGGGGCTCGCCTACAGCGCTCTTTGATTCAATTTATGCTTAATTATCACTTAGAGCATCACGGCTTTACGGAAATCTACCCACCATTCATGGTTCGTTCGCAGGTATTTGAGGGTGCTGGGCAGCTACCAAAGTTTTACGATAACATCTATCGAGATGCTGAAGAAGATTTTATGTTGCTAGGCACGGCCGAAATTGCATTAACAAACATTCACCGTGACGATATCCTAGATGAGGCTGACCTGCCCTTAAAATATGTGGCCTACACCCCTTGTTTCCGTCGTGAAAAGATGAGTGCCGGGAAAGATGTACGCGGCATCAAACGCGGACATCAGTTCGATAAAGTTGAAATGTACCAATTTGTCCATCCAGATAAGAGCTACGAAGTGCTCGAAGAGATGAAGAAATATGCGCTTGCCATTTGTGAGGCGCTCGGTTTCCACTATCGCTTACTTGATTTATCAACGGGGGATATTGGCTTTGCCATGACTAAAACATATGACATTGAAGTGTGGGCAGCTGGCTGTAATGAGTGGCTTGAAGTGAGCTCTATTAGCAATGCAGAAGATTTCCAAGCTCGCCGCGCGAACGTGAAATATCGGCCAACGGAAGGGGGCAAGGTGCGCTTCCCGCACACACTGAACGCTAGTGGTTTGGCATTACCTCGCGTCATGATTGCGATTATTGAGAACAATCAACAGCCAGATGGCTCGATTGTGGTGCCTGAGGTTTTACGGCCGTATATGGGCGTGGATGTAATTAAGTAAGGACTTGGGATTGGGGATTAGAGTCCAGCCTACGATCCCCAATCCTTAACAATCTAATACGAAACTAAAATCGTTTCAGAGGGAAGTAATTCGTTGTAGACCGCAGACATTTGCTCAACGATGTTAGCCCAAGCATAGGTGCGCGCATACTGCTTGGCATTTTCACCTAAACCGCGACGGCATGAGTCATTGGTCAAAAGCTCATAGATGCGGCGTGCCAATGCTTCTGGGTCACGAGAGGGAACGTGGAAACCGGTCTCACCATGTTTAACTAAATGGGCCAAGCCGCCTACCTCAGAGGCAATGACAGGAGTTCCCATCGCCATTGCTTCAAGCGCCACCATCCCAAAACTTTCGTAGTGCGATGGCATGATGACCATCTCCGCAGCAGCGTAATAGTTAGGCAAGAGCTCCTGATCTTTTGCGCCTAAAAATGTGACTAAATCATGGATATCTAAATCTTCGCGAAGCTGTTGTAAGCGAGCCATCTCATCATCTAAATCTTCGGCCCACGGATCGCCCCCAATAATTGCCATACAGCTGCTTTTTAAACTTTCAGGATAGCGCTCCTGAATGATTGCCATGGCGCGAAGCATGGTGTCTATCCCCTTAAGGGGTTCAATCCGCCCCGCAAAAACAATGTTATTGTTTCCACAAGGGATACCAACGGTTCGCTTAGCAACGGCTTTATCAATTTCTTTAAAGCGGTCGAGGTCGACCCCCGGCGGCAAGATGCGAATCTTTTCTGGATCAGCGTTATAGAGAGTAATAAGCTGTTCCTCTTCCGCTGGCGTGGCTGCAATCAGACGATCAACGGTTTGAATAACGCGATATTCTCCATCGATGCGGGATTGGGGAGACATTTGGCTTTCGCTTGTGGCGATTTTGTTCTTCATGTGGCCTAGCGTGTGAAACATATGAACAATGGGTGTGCCGCCCCAGTGCTCTCGTAATTTTTCAGCAACCAGACCGGAAAGCCAGTAGTGACTATGAATGATGTCATATTTGGCATCTTCACTTTCAGCGAATGCCAGCACGCCTTGAGTAAACTCATCAAGATAGTTGGCGATTTGTGCAACTGGCATGGGCTGTTCGGGTCCGGCTGGGATGTGGATAACCCGCCCGCCAAATCCTAGGTCATGTTTGACCATGGGCTGACAATCATCTTGCGATCGCGTAAAAACATCAACCTGTATGCCCTGCCGCCCTAATTCACGGCTAAAATCGCGCACGTAAACATTCATCCCTCCTGTTTTTTTACCACCAAGCATAGCAAGCGGGCAGGTATGTACGCTGAGCATCGCAATTCTTTTAACAGGATTGTTGACGAGGTTATACATTTTGTCTCACTTTTGTGATCAATGCTTACGCCTTGGTCACGGTTTGTCGATAAATACGGGTATCTTCGGCTCCGAAGCGGTATTTGTATGTTTCGTTTCCACGGAGAAAGTCAAATTCACCACGGCCGTTTTCAGCGCCCCATTCGATCGCTTTTGCGGTCATCACAACCCCAAGACTTAAATGCCCAAAGGATTCGGGATCGAGTCCAGAGTTGTAGACCCAGATACGGCCGTTATAATCAAAGTTAAACAGTGCCGCTGCCTTTTGCCCGTCTACTTCCATAAACATGAGTTGAAGCGTCCCATCTTGTTGAGCTTGTTTGGCTGTATCATAAAAAAGAGCGCTTCGACCTTCATTGAGCCAATCTCTTTTCTCAAACGTGCTTTTTTGCAGTAAGTCTAAGAACTCAGAAACGGCCGTTTCGATATCATCCTCAGGCCCAACCATCACCATTTGAGCATCTGAGCCAGTAGCCCGACGCATTTTCCGTTTAATCTCACGACGCTGTTTGCTATCAATCTGAGCCAAGTAGCCATCAAAGCTGTCCGGAAGCTGGATAATTGGGCAAACTTCGATTATTTCCTCAGAAAACAAAAAGCCTCGCTTTTCAGATTCAGCTTTAACAAGCGAACGTGATGGCGAGGCTTCTGGGATATTGCATAAATCCAGACCGGTCCATTGAGGCGATGACGGGGAACACAAACAGTCAAAAACGGTCTTCCAGACAATTTCTGCATGGGCTTCAGACGCTATAATGTCTAAATAATCTGTTTCTTCAATACAACAGTTAAAATGTAGGATGCCATCGAGAAGATAAAAACAGCCGATGCCGATAAGCTCGTCTTGATTTTCATAAACGGCAATGGTGTGAAGCGTACTTGATTCTGGTTGCAAATGGCGCCACCAATTCGATTGGTAGGCATGGTTTTGGAAGGGGGTGTTGGTAATACTACTGTTGGCAACCTTATTCCATTGGTCAGCCAACTCTTCAAAGGCGCTAGCACCTTCAATCATTTTGGCGTGAATCACAGATACTTTCCTCTTTCCCTGAATTTTACATGTTGAAGAATAAAGTGATTTTTAAATCGATTATTTTCAACATATTTAAAAATTATACTTTTATTACTTTGTTCCAAAAGTTATTAAATACTTCTTCTGTGGAAAAATTTAAAATTTCTTATGCAACGAAGTATTTATGTGAAAATCAAAAAGGATATTGAAAAAGACATAATTAAATTTTTCGTTTTCAATGAGTAAATCTCATATTTTCATCTGACTTGTTTCAAGAAATCTTGTGAGATTCCCAGAGTGCAAAGATTATGTTCAAGTTTTGTTAACATTATTATAACGTGGACACTAAATGTGAACATCAATATTTCATATGAAATTTGATGCCACTTACTTAGATGCGTCACATGGTGGGGAATCTTACATATTAGAATGTAGATATTGGGGTGAATTTAGAAGAAAAAAAGAAGTGATTTTATGTCGAGTCTGGTGAAGGTTTCCTAAAATTGAATGTTAGAAAGCGAGTAACCTGGTTGATTAACTTATCGATAAATCCAGCGCCAAATGTATTGCCACCAGTCAAAGAATTTAGGGACATCTCGCTCATATCGAACGAGGAGAATGCTGATAATTAAAATCGCGGCGCCAACCCATTGCACCAGTGTTAACTGTTCATCGAGTAGGAAATTGGCAATTCCAATAGTTACAATAACTTCAAAAACCCCAAGCAGCGCCGTTTGCAAGCTGCCCAGACTTTTGACACCTAAGAAAAGGGTCAGGCGAGCGAGAGCTGTTGCTAAGCCCATTGCTAAAATAATTTGCCATCCTACAGGTGAAACGATTGAAAGCGATGTTGGATTAAAGAGCCAAGCAACCGTAACAACGGCTGCCATGGCTGTCATTGCGTAAAGGGTCATGGTTGGGGCAGGAATATCGAGCATAATCCGCTGGCTGAGTACGAGTTGAATCGCATACATGAGGGCGGCGACAAGCATCATACCCACACCAAGCCAGTTCGGTTCACCAATACTACCAACGGTGAGGAGGAAAATCGCAAAAATAGTGAGCCCCGTTCGGGCTAACGTGAGAAATGAGACAGATTGTCCGGCAAGCCTCAACAAAACGGTGACAAAGACCAAATAGGTTATGTTGATGAGCTGTCCTAGTGAGGCATCAATTTGTGTGAGGCTCGCATAAAAGAAGATGGATCCAAAGCCATTGATTGAACCAGCAATAAGGCTACCGATGATGGCTGGTTTTGAGCTTGTGATAAACGAGGGGGCAAAAACAAGAATGGCTACCCAAAGAATAAGGGCAGCAGAAATTGTCCTGAATGCCACGAGGGTCATAAGAGGTACATTGACCTCGAACGCTAATTTGGCCAGGATTGGCACGGTTCCGAGGAAGACAGGAGATAACATCGCCCAGAATAAACCAAGCGCTTGCGAGCTTGGTTTATCATGTTTTTGAGGGGTTTCTTTGATTTTTTGCGGTGATGTAGGCGTAGACGAAGTTATTTTTGGGGGAACCATTACAGGTGTGGCTTCTTGGCTTTTTGCGAGATTGGCAGGAGGATGTGAAAGGTGCTGCCCGGCAGTTTATCGGCGTCGCGTTTTTCGCTTTCCACCCATATACGGCCGTTATGCGCCTCAACAATCCCTTTTGTAATTGCTAACCCAAGACCAAGCCCTCCTCCTTGAAAAGCAGATTTACTCGTTGAATGATGCTCAATTGAACCTAATACGTAAAATTGGTCAAAAATATGCCGCTGTTCATCTACAGGAATTCCAATTCCTGTGTCCCGAATGATGATATCAACTGCATTATCTACCTGACGGGCAACGATGTAGATTGTACCATTATCAGGTGTATATTTAATACCGTTTCCGATGACATTATCGATTGCTAATTTTAACTGCTTTTCATCCCCTTCGATAATAGGTAAATTGGATAAATCCCCTACTCGAATAGAGATGCCCCGTTTTTTACAAATAGCGTCGTATTCTGAAACAATTTTGTCAATAATATTTTTGAGTCTAATTTGGCTGAGGACTAAATCTAATGCACCTGAAGTAATCCGCGCGACGCTGATGATTTCATTGACCACTTCCCGCATTCGATTAACGCCTAAATTCAATCCCTCAGCAACACCACCAATCATTTCAGTTGGCATCGAATCGGAAGAATGTTTAATCTGTTCATCTAAAAGATGGGCGTAGCCACTAATTAATGTTAACGGCGTGCGTAATTCATGAGAGACCAAAATGATAAAGTCGCTTTTTAGGCGATCAAGCTCGCGTAACCGTTTATTGGCTCCTTCGAGCTCATTAATTTTCCCTTCTAATCGAAGAACAAGATTCTGAGCATGGCGCTCTAAATGCTGCGTTCTTTCATTGGGTGATAACGGTTCAATGTGACCCTCAAGATAATTTTTGACTTTCTTAGGAAAGGTGCCGACATCGATCGGTTTAGTCATAAAGCCGGTACAGCCAGCGGCTAAAGCTAACTCACGGCTACCTGGACTGTGATTGGCAGTTAAGGCAACGATGGGCGTGCTGGTGAAGTTTGGCAGACTGCGTAACCGGGTTGTGATTTCTCGACCATCCATATTGGGAAGATTGATATCCATTAGAATGAGATTGGGATTATTCTCTCGGGCGATGGTAATGCCCTCTAATCCATCATCTGCTACCAATACGTTGTAGCCTTTGCTCCCCAATACACGTTGAACAAGACGGCGGCTCGCCGGATCATCCTCAATGTATAAAATTGTTTCTCGATTTTCCATAAGTGCTCATAAGTAAATCACAATAAGAAGTTTGAAAAACGATACCGTCAATGTGACTTACTTTTAGGAGAACAAAAACTTTTGCGAAGCGGTTTTATTTCAAAGAACTTTTTGTTCTCCACTTGATAGTGTTGAATTGAGCGCACTTGAATAAACTGCCGCGCTATTCAGCAGGTACGGACTTTGCTAGTTTTTTCTGCTGTAGATTTATGAACTTTAGGTTGCCAACGTTTATTCTGGTAATGCTTGCCGAATATCACTTAACAAATCTGAGTCCATAAAGGTGCCTTTTTGAAGCAATGCTTTTATTTTACCGTCCAGGCGTTCCCTTTCAATAGCAGATAACTCCTTAGCGGTGATAACAATAATGGGTACGTCCTTCAAAAAGGGGTCTTTTTTCATGGTTTCGACGATGCCAAACCCATCTAACCTTGGCATCATCAGGTCTAGGATTACAAGATTGGGTGGATTCGCTTGAATTACTTCTAATCCTTGAACGCCATCAATGGCCTCATCGATAATAAAATCCCCTTGTGCCTGCAAAATTCGCCGTATTAGACGAGCCGCATCTGGATTGTCTTCAATGATTGCGATACGTTGAACACGGCTGTCAACCTCTTCTAGGGCGGTTAGCAGCCCTTCTTGGCGATTACGGCCGTCTACACCCGGCTTGGCTTTTAAATCAACATCATAAGCGTAATGCTCACCAACGATATGTTTTTCAACGGGGAAGGTGTGGCCTGAGCAATTAATTACAACAGTTTCGTGAGGCTGGATTTGGCCCGTTTGTACCATTTTAAAGAGACCGGCAAATGCAACGGCCGTGGCTGGCTCAATCGATAGCCCGTCCATTTTAGCAACGCTATGCAAAGCATGGAATGCTTCTGAATCCGTCACTGAATCCATTGTGCCACCATGTTTCCCTATGAGATCTCTTAACACTTGGTAAGCTTGACCGGGAATTCCTGTGGCTAAAGTTGTAATATCCGTGATTGGGTTTTTAACAGGTTCTGCAACCTCAAGCCCTTTTTGGAAGGAGAGAGCCATAGGCGCACAGCCGCTTACTTGGAAGCAGGCCAGTTTAGGCATTTTATTTAAGATGCCCATATCATTAAGCTCTTGGAAGCCTTTCATGACGCCAACAGGTCCCATACCACCACTGACGGCTTGGATAAACCAATCAGGCGATTGCCATGCATATTTGTTGCCATGAGGGATTGAAGGATCAGCACCCGCTTCAATGCTGCCAAGCTGTTCAGCAATCTCGAAGGCGACAGTTTTCATCGCTTCCTTTGCCGCAATGGCCTTGATGCCTCGGTCAAGGAAGATACCTTTTGAGTTGGAGAACTCGGCTGCTATCTGTTTTGCCTCGTCGTAGGTGCCTGCTACTTTGATTACCTCTGAGCCATAAATAGCGACCTCACGCATTTTTTCAGAAGGGACTGAACTAGTAACAAAAACCCACATTTTAACGCCAGCTCGCGCACCAAACGCAGAATAGGCGATGGCCACGTTTCCGGTCGATGCCACAACAGCTTCCTTCACACCGGCTTCTTTCATAACACTAATTGCAATTGCTGCTTGCCGATCTTTGAAGGACCCCGTTGGCCCCTGACGTTCATCTTTGATGTAAATATTAGGATGGCCCAACATAAGGCCGAGATTGTGGGCCTTAATGATTGGTGTCCACCCTTCACCGAGCGTAATAATGTTTTCATCATTTTGAATAGGGAGTAATTCCCTATATCGCCATTGGCTTGCTCCTCTCTGTGATAAAATATCTAGCCAATTTTGGCCATTTTCATCAAGAGACATTAACTTGGTTAAGTTATATTGAGCATCCAACCAGGCTTCACCGCATTGTGAACAGCTTTTCTGTGGCTTTTGAAAAGGTTGTATGTGATTACATTTACGACAAACAATGTCGAAATTTCTCATGTTGGAATCCTCAGTTTGGTTGGGTGTTTTGTGGTGATGTAAGGGCCATACCGGGTCCGTTAAATGGGATTTCTCGGATTGATCTCTCGCTATCTTGTTCGATTGGTAATTTAACATGGAAGGTTGTGCCTTTTTTGAGCTCTGTGTCAAACCAAATGTCGCCTCGATGCATATCAACAATCCATTTGGTAATCGGTAAACCTAGACCTGTACCGCCATAGGTACGTGTGGTGCTGTTGTCAACTTGCTCAAATGCTGCAAATAATTTATCAAAATCCCTTTCTGCAATTCCTATCCCTGTGTCTGCAACCATGATGTGAATAGTGGCTTCCTCATCTTGACGAATCGATAACCGAATGGACCCTGCTGTGGTGTATTTCACAGCGTTTGAAAGCAAATTAATTAAAATTTGGCGCATTCGGACTGGATCGGCCGTAATCATTGGTAAGTCAGTGGGAACATCCCAAATAAACTTAACCATTTCTTCGTCCATCAAAGCCCTAACGGTTGAACTGGCAATCTTAGCAGATTGATAAACATCTACTTCATCAAATGTCATTGTCATCTTGCCAGCTTCAATCTTTGCCATGTCTAAAATTTCATTGATGAGCATAAGTAAATGCTGCCCATTGGCATAAATTGATGATAAATCTTCTTCCTGCTCGGAAGTGATAGGGCCGTCAATACCTTTTAAAATAACTCTCGAGAACCCGATAATAGAATTCAACGGTGTTCTTAATTCATGTGACATATTGGCCAAAAATTGTGTTTTGAGCTGGTCAAGCTGGAGAAGCTGTTGATTTTTGGCTTGAATTGTTTCAAACAGTTGTGCATTTGAGAGCGCTAAGCTTGTTTGTGTGGCGATGCTGCGGAAAAGTTGCTGATCATTTTCTTCATACGCTAAGCGGTTATCCGATTGAATTGTCATGTAGCCTGCAATAGCGCCGTTTGTGGTTGTTATGGGCATCCATACGGCCGATTTTGATGGGGCGATGTTGAAGTAGCTAGCTTCTTCTTGCGTTAATGAATCTGTTTCATTGGTTAACAGCTGTTTGTCATCATTGAGTAGATCATAAATTTTGCTTTCTTCGCTGATTTTTCGTTCAGGAAGCTGTTTTGTTACATCATGACAAATTGTATAAATCGGCGTGAGCGTTTTACTTTCTGAATCAAAGAGAGAAATTGAAAAGATAGAGCTATCTAATAACCGCTTTGTTTGTTGATAAACTGTTTTTGCTAAGGCCTCAATCGAGATGACCTGTGAAATATTTGATTGAATTTGGTTGAGTGTAATCAACTCTTGGGCTCTGTTAAGGGCTTCATCTAAAAGTTTCAAGTTCTCAATTTGTGTTGTTAAATGTTCCACAATTGTGCGAACAAAAATGAGATGCGAATTTAACAAAGGACGATTAAACGTTTTCAAATCAATGGCGAGAAACCCAATGATCTCTTGGGGGTTAGCAGAAGGAATGAAATAAGTTGCCTTTGAATTAAACTGGGTAAGATGCTTTTCAATGGTATTTGGCGAGAAATCTGATCGGCCTTCAACGACAAGCAGTGGTGCCCGTTCTGTAATGAGTTTTTCTAAGATTTGATCGCCAATAAGCGGCATGGTTTTTATTGATTCATCGATGGGATGGATGCTGGAAACGATTGAGCCAGTGCCCGTTTGTTTATCATAAAGAACAAAGCGGCATTGCTCTGCACCGATGTAGCTTCCAGCTTCTTTGACTGTAATATCGATCGCATCGTCACGAGTGATGGATTGATTGATACTGCGTCCAATTTTATAAATGGTTTCCGATTGGTTAAGCAGTTTTTGATTTGCCAAAATTATTGAAGCGTGATCAACGAGGGTTAGAAATGGTTGTAGTGATTGATTATCAGGTAAATTTTGTGTCGAGCATAGTAAAGCAACGAAGCCAAATAGCTGTTCATCATTTTTAATTGGAATGTAAATCGCGTTATTGATGCCTGCTTCTTGAATCTGTGTTTTGGTAGCGACATCCAACTCTGTTTCTATATCATTTTGACGAAGATAAAAAATCTCTTCTTTTAGCATATTTTGGATGATTACGGGGCTATTGGCTGAAAAAGTTAATTGTAATGCCTTAGAAGAAGGTTGAGTCCAAACGGCTGCTGTTTCGAATGCCTTAGGGTGATTTGTTTTTTCCGTAATAATATGGATGGCGTTGGCTAGCTTGCTTTGGCCAGCAAAGTCAATTAGGTAGTTAAATACTTCGATGTCAGTTGTAGAGGCCCCAATTTGGCGGGCTGATTCATAAAGCCGATTGGTTTTGTCTAAATTTAGCTGTGTTTGGGTTAATAGGCTGGCATTTTCAATGGCGATGGCAAGCTGATTAGCCATGCTTTGAAGGACAGTGACCGTTGTAGGTGAGAAGGCATGCTTTTCAACACTTTGCACGGTGAGCGCCCCAATCGCATGCTCGCGGGCAATGAGCGGAAGCGCACATTCTGATTGGGTGTCAGGTAATATTTTATTTGGGGTGAAGTTTTGGGCGAGTGATACGTCTTGTTCAACACGAGGGTTCCCATCATGAAGAGCCGCTCCAATCATGGAGCCACCACCAATGACATGATAGTGATTCTGGTCGAGCTGAATGCGGCCAGCCTCACCTGTACCGGCCTGCAAAACGGCCGTTTTACCCTCATCGTCTACTAAAAACAGACCAACATAGTAGAACCCGAACTCATTTTTAACGATATCAACCACATCTCGAATTAATTGATCACGATCAAAAATTGTCGTGGCAATACGTGACACATTCGCCGCAACGTCAAGCTGATTTGAATAAAATCGAGTTTCTTGAATGAGGCGAGCATTATTTAGAGCATCACCCATTTCTTGAATAATGGTTTGTAAGATTTCTTGGTCTTCAATGGGGAAGTCTGTTGTATCAGGAAGTGCTAATTCGCCAATGGTATGTTCCCCGATGTTTAACGCAACAGGGTTCACGTTTTTCGAAGCATGCAAATTTTGATTAAGCTGGAACAACCCATTGCCGTAGGAAGCATTGATTTGAACATTATCATCTCGCCAAATGTCATCGACAAAACGGCCGTAGAGCACCTCCATCTCTTTTGCTCGTTGTTGAGTCTCTTCTAAAAGCTCAATATTGCGTAAGAGGGCCGATAAATTTTGGGCAAAGGTCTGAATTTGGATGCGAAGCTCTTCTTCTTTAGCTGGCTCTTCGATTTTGGCTTGAATGACTAAGGCTCCCGAAAGCTGACCATCTCGTTTGAACGGGCTGATGATAAGGCTCGTTTGATTGGTCCCTTCAACCGGAGTTGTCCAAATATCCTGACTGGAGAGCGATGAAAATTCCTTGAGTGCGTTAGAAATCTCTGTTTGAATTGCAAGATGCGCATTTTGGTCACTAGAGTGTTGCAAGGCCCATTCAGTTGCTGCTTGATTTTGATAGACAGACACTTCAATCAGGTGCAACGCTTGACATAAGCCATCCACCGCTTTTTTGATAAGCTCATCTTGATCGGTTAATGTGGCAAGATGACTATTTAGCTGAAGGATCCCCTTGAGGTTTTCATTTCTTTGGGCTTCAAAAATATTGGAAAGCCGCTGTTGCTCTATTTGTTGCTGTAATGCATGTTGCAAAGCCATTTGAGAATTTTCTTGAATTCGTATTTGGACTAATTCACGAGCATTCGAAAATTGCTCTAAGAATTGATATTGGAAACTCACTATTTTTTGTTGATCCGACAGGGGGAGTGAGTGTGGGGCTAACGTTTGAATTTGCTGCATAAGCTTGGCCATTGTTGAAAAAGCCATGCCTTGCTCTGCAAACTGAACGGCCGTTTGTGCCAAATCTGCTTCTGAGCCATTTTGGGTTATATAATTTTGAAATAACGAAATGAGGGAACTGCTCACTTGATCTCCGCGCCGAGGAGACATCATGATGCCGCGATTTTCGATAGCGGACCGAACAAAAACCTCGTTTAAGGCATCCTTGACTGTATCAAAGGATTCAATCCACTCATTTAGGGTTGTGGCAGGTGTCAAATTCGTCATCGTTTATTACTTTTTGAAAGTTTATTCACTTTCTGTGTTTTTTTTTTCAAAAAAAGCGGCCGTGTAGCCTAATCCTAAGGTATCTTCAATCGTTGTATCTAATGAGCCTTCCGGTAACCCTAAAAATTGATGAACCGGCTCAATTCGAACAGGCACCCAAGGATGCATCATCTCAATATACTCGTCTAATTTGTATAAGTTCATGCGCATGTTGGCCTGTTGGATCATTTCTTGGAATTTAATATATTCAGGATCAAATTCCCCAACGCTTCTTGGATACAGAATCTGAAAAACTTTTGAACCGTACGAGGCTTGCTCAAAAAGTGATTTTGCTAAATATTGATTTTCTTGTGGCGATAGGTATAGCAATAAAAAATTTAAACCAATTGCTAATTTTTCAGATTGATTAACGAGTTCTTTTGTTTTGGGCGCCTCAAAAATATCCGTTACATTGCGAGCGTCGCCGTGGATATATTCAACATTTTGAATCTTTGAATAAAGGCTGTTTCCAAAACTGACCGCGATGGGATTGATGTCTGTATAGATGATATTGGCGGCGGGAGCGAATGTGTGGATGCCTTCTTCGGACGGGATGCTGGAGCCAATATCTAAAAACTGGACAAATCCCTCTTGGTAGAGTTGTTTAACAGCTTCTTGGATGAATGCTTTCCCAAGACGAACCCAAGTTTGCAGGAGTGGGAATGATTGAAGCATTTTTTTGGCTTCAATACGGTCAACTTCAAAATTGGTAAACCCGCCTGTTAAATAATCGAAGATGCGAGTTAGGCTTGGCTGCGTTGTATTAAGGTAATAGCCGTCCGCTTGGAAACGGCCGTTTACCTGAGCGTCGTTTTCCATCGTCAATCCGTCCCCAACTGTTTTGATGAATTTTCACGACCTAATTTCAGGTGAATAGGCGCACCATCGAATCTTTCTGAAATTGATTTAAGGCCGATTTTAATAATTTTCTCGACATCCGTGGATTGATGAAGTTGAGTTGTGATTTCATTCAACCATGCTTGATCTGTTGCTTTGGCTTGTGTTTGCTCAAGCAATCGAATGTTTTCAATCGCAATGGCAAGCTGGTCGGCCATCGTCTGTAATGTGTCCACCAAATCCTCGTCAAAAATATTAGGCTCAATGCTTTGCACCGTTAATGCCCCAATGACCTTTTGAGGAACACGTAATGGTAGAGCCAACTCTGAGCGAGTATCTGGTAAATGCTTGTTTTTTAACCACTCTTCATCAATTAAAACATCTTGGATAATTCGAGGGATACCATCCGCTGTCGCACCACCGATGAGTGACTGGCCGCCTACTGACAGTTGATGGCTTGCAGAAATCTGAATTTGTCCGGCTTGCCCAGTACCCGCTTGCAAAATAGCCTGATTCAATTTAGGTTTAATTAAAAACAGACCAACATAGTATAGGTTGAATTGCTCTTTAATCAGGTCGACAGAAGTTTGAAGTAGTTCAGAAAGAGACTGTACTCGTGTGGCTGAGGCAGCCACCTTTGCCGCTGTTTGTAATTGAACACGCTGTCGAGATTGTAGTTGAAGCGCCTCTTGAATTTCGTTTAATTGCAAAATGTTGTTAAAGGCGACCCCTAAAGGTCCCGCAATAGTTTCAATAAGTTCAATCTCTTTTTCAGTAAACTTTTCTTCACCCTCAACGGCTAAGACACCAATTAATTTTGAGGAAACCAAAAGCGGAATACCTAACCAGAAACCTGATTCATTACCCACGCTAAAAGTATTGTACTCTTCCTTGATTTTGGGGGACTTTTCAACTTGTAGTAGCGTCTTGTTTCGGGCAACATGTCCGCTAAGCCCCATCGAAATAGGCATTGGTGGAATGTTTGAGAGGTCAAGTTCCTGTCCATATTCGTGAGCATATACCCAAGTTAGCGTTTCATCTTGCTCCGATGAGAGCATCACCGCGACACCGGTGGCTTCAATAAGGGATAATATTTCCCGTCGGCTGCCTTTGAATATCTCTTCCATGCTTGTGGCTTGAGCCATTACATTGCTCAAGCGAAGCAAACTGCTAAATTGGGCTAACTGTCCGCGGGTATTTGATGTCAATATCGCATTCGTTAAGACCGTTGCAGCTTGATTGGCAATGGCTTGGGCAAGCTGGATTTCTGATTCTGAAAAAGCGCTTAATTGTGATTGTCTGAATAAAGTGGCTAATCCAACAGAGTTTTTGCCTTGAACGAGTGGGATTTCTAAAAGGTGATGTTGTTGATGCTGTTCTAACGATTTTTGATCTAAATCGCCGATTGCTTGATCATAAAGGCTTACCTGCCGACTTGCTTTATCTTGTAACGCTTTAAAGGTTGGATTTTCTGGAGAAAAGGAAATTTCCGACCCCAATGGCAGATATTCTCCATCTTCATTTATGGCTTTTTTAGAATAGTTCGCTTGAATGGACAAGTGTTTTTGGGGTGCGTCCCAACTGTATATTTGGCAAACGGTTGCGTTGAAGTAATTGGACAAAGAAAACGCTATGCGTCTGTAAATTTCACCTGTATCAAACGTTTCAGTTAGAAAATTATTGAAATCGAATAAAATTTTCGTTTCATTAAACTGCTTTTCGGCGTCAGCATATAAAATCGCATTGTCAATGTTTACGGCCAATTGATTAGCCATTATTTCAAATGCGGCAATGTCTTGATCATTTAGCATGCTTTCTGTTCGGCTATGGAGATCAAGCACTCCTTTGATTTCTCCACGAGAGATTAAAGGAAGTGCTAATTCAGTCTTTGTCTCTTTGGAAAGCATTTGCAAAGTAGGGTGAGATGGCTGTGGTTTTCCGTACTGAGGCTGTTTTGAGCGTATGCTGTCTGTTACGAGGCTCATTTCGGCGAGTGATAGTTTAAACTTCTCGTCAATTAAGTTTTGGCCAACCGTGCCGGTGGCTTCTTTCAAGACAAAAAAGCTGTTATTTTCATCATGCAAATAAATAGCAACATAGTAAAAGCCAAATCTATCTCGAATAAGATTTACACTATTTTTTAGCAAAATCTCTAAATTCAGAGATTGGCCTGTCAGTTGGGCAACTTCAGAACTTAATTGGAGAAGGTTGGAATTTCGCTGTAGCTGGCTGTTTTTTTGGAAGATGTCGCGGTTTAGCTTTTGGGTGCTCCGAACGTTTTCTTTTAAATCTCGGGCAGTTACCCAAATGGTGATGCAAATACCGACAGTGGTAAGAAGATATCGGCTGATATCCAAAAAAGTGAAGTCATCGTTAAAGGTGAAGAGCAGGCTTACTAAGGTGAGCGTGATGATCGCGTAGATGGTGCTGGTGCGTACGGTATCTAGTACAGCCATTGCCACAACCCCAACCAGCATAAGGTACGGAATTGCAGGGTTTGGATTGATTAGGAATTCGATTAGAAAGATAACAATGGTGCCTGTTGAGAAGAGATGAGAGGCTTGACGAATACGGCCGTTACGGGCCAGCCACCAACAAACCGCCAATAGCACAAACAGCAGGGGCAAAACCCAACTCACAAAGGAAAATGTGGGCATGAGCGGGTTCGTAATTAACGTTTGTAAAACCGAAAAAAACAAAAACCCAATGTTGACAAATGCTAAAAGAAGCACTAGAAATTGAATGAGTCGCCCCTTGCGAAGCACCTCATTATCTTCAGAGTTAATATAGAGAAATTTATTTTTTATTGTGAGTAGGAAAGATCTCATAGGGAAAATACTGCTAAGTGCAAACAAAAAAGATTCGATGAGTAAAAGTTGGTCGCTCTGTTTTTGCTTACTTTGAAGTACAGGTCAAAGCGTTTCATATCTATCAAGATGTATTTGACTGTACTTAATGTTTTGTCAACCCTAATTTGATGGGGAAGCATTGTGAAGAAAGTTGAAGAAACCTCATTTTCTGCTTATTTTAACTCCCATCATTTGCTGCTGGACAGCACACTAGATGCCCAAATCCCATACCTCTTCGCCTTCCAGGATTCGACGAATTTGTTCAGGGAAAAGATCGGCATCAAGTGGTTTTGATAAAAAGCCATCAAATCCAGCCGCTTTGGCTTTGTTTAACTCTTCTTGACTACCATGAGCCGTGACGACAACAACGCGAGTGGCACTCAGGCGTTCATCTTCGCGGATTTGGCGTAAGGCATCATACCCGTCTTCGTGGGGCAAGCGGAGGTCCATCAAAATAAGATCGACCTGTTGCATGGTGTTGGCAAAATCAACGACACCCCAGCCAGTCGTTTTCCATTCACATTTCTGCACACCCATAAATGCCAAAAGCCGTGCAATTAAAACAAAGTTAGACACATTATCTTCAACGACCAAGATATGGGCATTTTTGGGATCGACTGTGGTTTTTGTACGCTCGTTTTCCATGATTAATTCTCTACTCATTGTCCCAAGACTTTTACTCGTTATGTGAATGAAAATCTCCCGATAAATAAGACTCGACTTGTTGTGGTAATAAATCGACGTTGATGGGTTTATTAATAAATCCATTACAACCAGCCTTAAAGCTTCTTTCACGATCTTCTTTAAGTACGTTAGCTGTTAAAGCTACAATGGGTGTTTCTTTAAGTTGATGGAATTCTCTTAATTTAGTGGTTACGGCATATCCATCAAGCTGAGGGAGCTGCAAATCAATTAATATGAGGTCTGGGATTTGTGTTTGAACGTAGTCAAGGCCTGCAAATCCATCACAAACCCCAATGACATCAAAGCCAGCCGCACTTAGAACCCGATTAACTAATTTACGATTATCGTGATTGTCTTCGATGTATAAGATAGTTGGATGATTCTTGGTCATGATTTTATGTTTGAACGAAATGAAAGTTTGTATTTCATTTCGATGACTACTTATCGGTCGGAAACATCCTGATTTTTTTGGATACAGCTTCCTTTTTTAGCTTACACTCTCTGTGAAGTTTGCTTATCATAGCTTGAATTAGAGTGGAACACCGTAAACGTTGCGAAAAAAGCAAACGAACAAAAGTAGGAATTTCTACTCATTTATCCATAACTGCCAGCTTTTGGGCAATATTGTTAATGGCTGATTGGCTTTGAGTGGTGGTTCACTGGAATCTAGCTGATTGATAAGGGCATCAGGTAAATCTGAAAACCCATCAAACTGTTCGGCTTCTTGGCTGCTGTTAAATGCAATAACGGCCGTTTTTTCACCCAAAACGCGCTTGTAAAACACAGAGCGATACGTTGCGTGAATAATTTTGAACGCCCCGCGTCGCAAAACAGCGTGTTTCTTGCGGAGGCTTATTAGTTTTTTAATAAACTGGCGTAACTCATGATTCCACTTCGAATCATCCCAAGGAAAGGCACCGCGGCAGTATGGATCGTGTGCCCCAAGCAGGCCAATTTCATCTCCATAATAAATATTTGGGATACCGGGAGACGTCATTTGAAAAAGAAACATTTGTTTGAGCGCGATTAAATCGTTTCGGGCAATCGTTGCTGTTCGAGGCGTATCGTGACTGCCCAGCATGTTCATATTAGAGAGTACGATATCTGGATGATAAAGTCGCGTAAAAATACGATCAACTTCTTCGGCGAACTCATGCCCATTGAGGGAGCGCATATGACCATATCCACACCGATGGGTATCACTTTGGTCCATATTATCGCCAGAAAAGTAGCCTAACGCGGCACGAGTAAACATGTAATTCATTTGTCCATCAAACTGATCACCCTGAAGCCAGCGATGTGCCTCCCCCCAAAGCTCTCCGGTGATGTACATATCTGGATTAATCACTTTGCATCGTTTTCGAAACTCTTGCCAGAATGCATCATCATCAATTTCGTTGGGAACATCTAGGCGCCAGCCATCAATGCCTTTTTCGAGCCAGTAGGTAGCGATTTCCCATAAGAACTCTCTGACAGCCGGTGTGCTTGTGTTGAATTTGGGAAGAGAATGCATACCCCACCACGCATAGTAATTCGGCTTTTCGTCTTCGTTGAAGGCGTTAATAGGCCAGTCGTGCACATGAAACCAATCGGTATAAGGGGACTCTGCGCCACACTCCATCAGGTGGTTAAATTGAAAAAACCCCCGACTTGCGTGATTAAAAACGCCATCTAGTACAACTTTGAAGCCTCTTTGATGAGCGGCATTTAGAAACTCATCAAAGGCCTTGTTGCCACCTAAAATCGGATCCACCGTATAGTAATCAAATGTGTGATAACGGTGATTGGAAGCGGATGAAAAAATCGGATTTAGGTAAAGAGCATTAACACCTAAATCTTGTAAGTAATCTAGCTTTTCAATGACGCCTAAAAGATCGCCCCCTTGAAAGCCGTGAACTGTTGGTGTTTCACCCCAAGGTTGGAGGTTATGTGGTTTTGGCGGATATCCATTCTTACCGAAGCGGGTACTTTGAGCGAAGCGATCTGGAAATATTTGGTAAAATATGGCATCTCTCACCCATTCGGGTGTAGTGATGTTCATTGACAACTCTCCTGTATGACAGTATAGCTCTTTTTTCTTAATCAAATCCTTAATGATTTTAGGTAAAGAGTCCTATTTTCTCAAGAAATAATTGACAGCATTAGGTAATTCATAAGAGCAAATCTTGATTTAAGTATTTTTTAACAAAAATCTTGACTATAAAATTGGGCAATAAAAATTATTTTAGGCGAGCGAAAACTGGTACCGAGCCGTTTTATTCCAAAGAACTATTTGTTCTTCACTTATAAGGATTTTTTATGGAACAACCCTCACAAATAAAAGTATATCAACCTCTGCTTATTCTGGCTGGTGCGGTCCTGTTTATTTTCTGGTTGATTAATTCATTCAATACCGGAAATATGCTTTGGTTCTTGCCTATTCAGCCTGAATATGAGCCAAGCCGTATTATTATTCGCCATGAAGGAACGGCCGTAACAATCCAACGCGGTGATCCTGAATATGAAATGCTTTCCGATGCTCTAAATGAAACTTATTCAGCCTTTAGCAATACCGACCTAATTAGCATCGGCTTATCAGACGAAACACTGCGTCGCTATAACGAGGAAGAAACCGTTATTGAATCTTATTATGCAAATGATATTCAGTTTAATACCTCTGTTCGCATGAATGGTGTGACACAACTGCTAATGCCTATCGAAGGCACGCATGCCGATAGAAACTACGTGTTTTTTGGTCAAAGTGGAGTATGGCGCGTGGGTGCTTTTGTTGTGAGAGACTCAATGCCGATTCGACAAGCGTTAGCAGACCTAGGCTATATCGACCCCAGTTGACACGTTCGTGACTGTTTGTTACGATGATATCATGATGCGTGATTTAATAAGCAACTTTCGATATTCACGAGCGGCGAAGAGCCAGGCGGGCCGTCTGGTTCAATTTGCGACATAAGTCACACATTGACGCGACGATAATTACACCGCCAGATGGGAATTCTCATCTGGCGGTTTTTTTTTGCTACGGTAAAATTTTAATGTTCGGGAATTGGTGCTCAGAGATTGGTGAACTTAACACTAAAGACTGAAAACTGAAAACTGACTCAGGATTGGAGAACATGAGACCAGAAACAAGTAACGAAATACGACAAGCTTTTCTTGATTATTTTAAAAGCAAAGGGCACGAAGTTGTCGCTAGCTCCCCTTTGCCAAACTACGACAACCCGACCCTGCTTTTTACAAACGCAGGGATGAACCAATTTACAGAACTATTCTTGGGCAAAGAAAAACGCTCATATACTCGGGCCGCAACCTCTCAAAAAGTGATGCGGGTGCAGGGCAAGCATAACGACCTTGAAAATGTCGGGCCTTCGCCACGGCACCACACCTTTTTTGAAATGCTTGGTAACTTTTCTTTTGGCGACTACTTCAAAAAAGACGCTATTGATTTTGCTTGGGAATTCATCACAGATGTGATGAAATTGGAGCCTGAGCGCCTATGGGCCACCGTTTATACGGATGATGATGATGCAGCGAAGCTGTGGGAAACATACCTGCCGCCAGAAAAGATTTTACGCTTTGGTAAAAGTGATAACTTTTGGGAAATGGGCGCTGTGGGTCCCTGTGGTCCTAACTCAGAACTGTTCTACTACATGGGGGATTTAGCGGAAGCTGATTCGAGCCAGCTTAATGCCGATGATGATGAGCTGTTTTTGGAGATTTGGAATCTTGTTTTTATGCAGTTCAACCGTGAGGAAGATGGTTCATTAACCCCCTTACCCCGCCCGTCGGTTGACACAGGGATGGGCTTAGAACGAATTGTTCGGGCAGTGGCTCGCGCCGACAGCAATTACGAAACGGATCTATTTATGGAAGCGATGGATCGGGTTCAGGAATTGCTGCATGATTCTGATGAAGAGCGCGAAGAGAAGTATGTGGGTTATCGAGTTATTGCTGACCACGGCCGCGCCGCAACATTTTTGATTGGCGATGGGTTGCGCCCCGGTAGCTCTGGAGCTGGGTATGTCTTACGCATGATTATCCGACGGGCGGCACGTTTTGGCCGAAAAATTGGATTCTCCCAACCGTTCATGGGGGATGTGGCTAAGGCCTATATTGAGCTCATGGGAGACGCCTATCCCGAGTTGAAGGCTCAAGAAGATAATATCGTGCGCACGCTCCTGCAAGAAGAGAAACGGTTTACGCAAACGTTAGACAGCGCACTCGTTCATCTTGAAGAAGTTGTTGCTGATCTAAAAGCTGACGGCAAAAGCGAGATTCCAGGGGAAACAGCGTTTGATTTGTACGCCACGTTTGGGTTGCCGTTAGAGATTACCCGTGATGTCGTGCAGGATGATGGATTCACTGTAGATGAAGCAGGCTATACGGCCGCTCGGGAAGCACATGCTGAGGCAAGCGGTAAAGGGGCTTTCAAGGCGTATGAAACGGACGTATCTGTCCACGGCCGTTTATTCCAAGCCCTTCAAGAAGAAAACATTCTTAACGACGGGGTGGAATACGATCCCTATGCTGGATTTGAGCTGGAATCTGAACTGGTCGGCTTGATTCGCGATGGTGAGATTACCGACTCCGTTGAGGCTGGTCAAACTGCAGAGCTTGTCACAGCTGGAACGCCGTTTTATGTGGTGTCTGGTGGTGAGGTCAGCGATACAGGAAAAATTGTGTCTGTTGACGAAACGGCCGTGTTCCAAGTCATTGATACCCAACAGCCTGTTCCCGGCTTGGTCATTCACATTGGTGAAGTGAAAAAAGGTAACTTTACCAAAGGTAAAGCCGTTTCGCTTGTGGTTGATGACGTGCGTCGTAGCGATATTCGTCGCAACCACACCGCCACCCATATTTTGCACCAAGAGCTAAGGGATCATCTCGGTAAGCACGTTACGCAAGCTGGATCGCTGGTGGCTCCTGACCGTTTGCGCTTTGATTTCACCCACGATCAGGCTGTTAGTGCTAATGAGTTGGCAAAAATCGAGGCGGATATCAACAAAGCGATTATCGCCAATTACCCCATTAGCATTGCGTACATGGGTCAAAAAGAAGCGATTGACAATGGTGCAATGGCGCTGTTTGGTGAAAAATATGGTGACATTGTTCGTACCGTCAAAATTGGTGATGGGCCGTATAGTTTTGAGCTGTGCGGCGGGCTTCACGTGTCT
>JBCCFD010000084.1:0-21700 GCA_039029915.1 Chloroflexota bacterium | reverse complement strand
GGCTGAGTCTGCCACTATGACATACCGTGGGGAGATTCGGTGATACAATTGACAATCTCTAGCAAAAACTGGGGGACTTGACTATTCACAGCTTGACTGCCCCGGAACAAGTATTTGCCAACAGCACCCACATTATCGAAACGTCAAACAATCTTGTGCTGATTGACACTCAATTTTTATTGCCCAATGCACAAGATTTTCGCGCTTATGCAGACAGCCTCAATAAACCGATTGAGCGTGTACTTATAACTCACGAACATCCCGATCACTTCCTTGGCAGTGAGGCTTTCGCCGACCTAGACATCTATTCTCTGGCAGAAACATCAGACCTGATTGCTGAAATTGGTCAAGCTGAAGTTGATGAAAAACAAGCTGAATTTGGGGATGCCATTGCCAGTACTTATGTTGTGCCAACTGTCATCGATCCGGGCACCATTGAAATCGACGGGGTGACTTTTGAGCTGAGCTTAGTCAAAGATGCTGAAACTCCGTTTCAGCTGGTGACCCGTCTACCCGATTATGACGTGGTTTTTGTAGGGGATGTTGTATATAGCGGGGTTCATCTCATCATGGCGGGCGCCCCCCCCACTTGGATTGAAGCGCTTGAAACGTTAAAAGCGGAAAGCACCGAACAAACGATTGTATTGGCTGGGCACGGCTTGCCGGCAGGCCCTGAGGTTTATGACGAAAACATTGCTTGGCTGTCTAAAGCGGCAGAGCTGATGGGGTCTGTTAGTTCCGGTGAAGAGTTTAAAGCCGGACTCGTTGAGGCGTTTCCTGAATTAGGTATGGATGCCGCTATTGATTTTGTTTTACCGTTCTTATTTTCAGATACCGAAGGAGAGTTAAACGTGGGATTAATTGAGGTCATTACTGTTGAATTAGCTGATGAGGCGACTGTTGAATCGTTTGTGCCAACTGATCAAGTGATCAAGGATGAGTATGCGTCTTTGCAACCAGGGTACCTTGCACGGGAAACGGCCGTTAGTGAAGAAGGTCTCGTTCGTCTTGCGGTCCATTGGGAAAGCAAAGCGGATAGTGATGCATCAATCGCTGGGTTTGGTGAAGCCCCTGGGTTAGAAGCATTTATGAGTAACCTAAACGCTGATAGCATGGTCAT
Source organism: Chloroflexota bacterium (assembly GCA_039029915.1). Taxonomy (GTDB): domain Bacteria; phylum Chloroflexota; class Anaerolineae; order Promineifilales; family Promineifilaceae; genus QQUD01. The sequence continues at coordinate 20,580 of JBCCFD010000084.1, read as the reverse complement.
CAAGCAGTATGAACTGCTCAGCAGCACATCGGGTCAGGTGACCTTCCCCGGTGCGGGCGCATCAGAAGCCATCACCGTCCGGCTGCAGGCTGATGCAGACACCGCTGGCTTCTTAGCTGCCAATAAAGCGCTTGAAGAAAACCATATCGTCAAACAGCCGGGGTTCATTGCTCGCGAAATTGGCGTCACTGAAGATGGTGAGTGGCTCATCGTGATTCATTGGGAAACGGCCGCTGACAGCGCTGCCTCAATAGCCAAGTTTGGTGAAGCCCCCGGCGTTGAAGAGTTTATGTCGTTCCTTGATGCCGAGACGATGAACATCACTGTATTTGAGATTCAACAATAACGATTGAAGCTTGATAGCGCGAACTTTGGTAATCTGCTCGAGCCGAAATTTGCAGCTGAAGCTCGCGCTATCATTGAATGGAGAAAAAATGAACTACGAAATCGTAAAACCAGGTGCAGGCATTGAATATGAATGGTCTAGCGACCACATTTTTGTCAAAACGGTTGGCAAGCTTGCCGATGGGCGCGTGTCGATGGTTGAAGACACCGTAAAGCCAGGCTTCCATCTTGGACGCCATCATCATAAGAAGATGACGGAAGTCTTCTATATTCTGGAAGGGGAAATGACCCTGATTTTTGATGATGAAACTGTGGTTGCCACACCCGGCATGACGATCAACGTGCCGCCAAATGTGTGGCATGAGGCCAAAAGCGAAAACGGGGCTAAAATGTTGTCATTATTTAGTCCAGCAGGGTTTGAGGATTACTTGGCAGAGCTAAAAACATTGTCTGATGAGCAGTTTGCTGACGAGGCATTCATGCAAGCTCTCAATGAAAAGTATGACATTTGGAATGAATAAATGGATGAAATGGGCGCTGATAGCCTTTGGTATGGGGCTGTTTTTTGGAGGCTGTGCTAACAATGCAGAATCGACTGACGCCATAGAGGTTGTTGAGGTGACACCCTTGGCACCTATTGTTGATACGCTTGAATTGACGGCCGTATCGACAACAGCGCCCCTATCCACGCCAGAGGTAGTTGTTTTTGACCTGCCCGAGCGTTCAGGTCCGCGTACGCAAACAAGCGGCACCGTGCCGCACGTTCAAATCGGTGTCGTTCACATTGACGCCATTAACGAAGCGTTGGCCCGCCGCGCTTTCTCTTTACCGGGTGTCGAAAATCGACCAATGATTGTTTCGCTGCCGGGTGCGCAGGGGATGTGGTTAAGCGATGAGCTTGAGTTAGCTCGGCCAGAGGTGATTGTGGCAGGGCGTGAGTTTGCCCATATTCACCCAGACGGTAGTTTGCATGCCCCTTTGCCATTTGAGCGGTCTATTGAGGTGGCTGAAAAAGGCTGGGGTGAGCGGCATCCTTGGGCGGATGAAAGGGAAGGCTGGGATGGATTTGTGATGCTGTTTACACCTCAAAACAATGCCGAACTAGATATTATTTTTCAGTTGATTGTTGAATCTTATAATCACGTGACGGGTCAAACGCTTGTTGCAGCGGATTTTGAGTAGCAAACGGCCGTTTTCCACTTAAAGAAATGCCACCTATACAACCCGTTCCTATCTACTAAGCTTTGTAAAATATATGAATGATTGTGTGGCTCCCCCAAGGCAGTAAATTAGGCGAGGCCCTTCATTGCTTTCATGAGCGTCGCGTAAATATAATTTAGATTATTCAAAACCGTTTGGTCTGGCTCTGTTGACCATGATTCATCATTAGATTCTTCATCATCCCAGTTTGTACCTTCCCCATATTCATAGACCCACCACAAATTGTTCCAAGGGTCTTGGATACGTGAAAAAATGTCACCATAGAACGCTGTTGGTTTTGTAATAATCGATGCGCCTAACCCCTTGGCAATTTGTAAGGTGCTTTCAACATCTTTGACAAATACCCAAAGAAAACTGGGTGTAAATATCCATCCATCCTTTGAATCAATAACAATCACAGTTGCGTTACCGATCTCAAATTCTGAATGAAGCAGGAGCCCATCGTCATCCACGGTACGTCCCACTTTGTTTACTTCCTGTGCGCCAAACACTTTTTCTATAAATGGGATGAACGCCTCAGTATTTTTTGTGATTATGAGCGGCTTGATGGTATTTTGAAATTGCAATGAGGATGATAATGCATCATTCGTCATGAATTTTCTCCATAAATTTTTGAATCAGAGCTAACATTCTGAATAGCGGCTGATTGGTTTTGTTATTCGTTTATGTGACTCAACAAAAGCCTTTTGTTTCTTGCAGTGTAGCAAGAGTAGAGGATACAATCGATCCTATATACTGAATGGAAAAAATTCATAAACAATAAAATTTTATGTATCACCCAACCACACGACTCCTTACCATTTTGGGATTGTTACAAGCTTATCCTTTACTTAGCGGCCCCGAGCTAGCCCGCAGGCTCGAAGTGGACGTCCGGACAGTGCGCCGCTATATCATGATGCTGCAAGATATGGGAATACCCATTGAAACGACACGGGGGCCGGGAGGCGGGTATAGCTTGCGACCAGGGTATAAGCTACCCCCACTTATGTTTTCGGAAGAGGAAGCAGCAGCCATTGTCCTAGGGCTGTTGGGGAGTGCCTGGCTCGAAATCGATCAATCGACCGTAGCAATTGAGGGGGCGTTAGCAAAGATTCTGCGTGTGCTTCCACATCATGCACGAGAGCAGTTAACTGCAGTTACTGCACACACCATTTTCTCGCCACATGAGCATGCAGCTCATCCTAATACAGACCTAATGCTCCAACTAAGTGAGGCGGCACAACAGCAAAAGCGAATTAAGCTAACCTACATATCCCAAAAAGATAAAATCACGAAACGCATGATTGAGCCATATAGCTTAGCCGGCTGGTGGGGTGTTTGGTATTTGGTGGCGTTTTGCTGCTTACGGCAGGATTATCGTTTGTTTCGCCTAGACCGAATGAGTGATGTGCAAACGTTACAGCAAGTTTTTGTGCGGAAAGAGAAGTTTGATTCACAAGCTTATGTGATCAATCAGCTTGGTCAAGTTTCGGACGGCTGGCACATCAAAATTGAGTTTGCTGACTCGAAACAAGCCGTTCAAGCCAAGTTCCCTGAATATTTTGGCACATTGACCGAGACCCCCTCTGGGGTGTTTTTTGAGTGCCAACATGGTGACCTAGACGAAATGGCCCGCTTTTTCGCGGGGCTCAATCTACCCTTTACCGTGCACAATCCACCTGAGCTACGGCAAGCTTTACTACAACTAGCTGAACAACTCATTCAAAACGCAACTGTATCAGATAATATCGAGTGCCTCTAGGGGTTAGTTCGTTTGAGCTGTTGGCCGTCTTGGCGGTGCGGCTGGCGCGGAAAAGATTGAGATGTTGAGCCGTTTGAAGATGAGCATGAGCAGGATCATCAAACCAAACGGCACGCCAATGGTGATGGCCTGAACGATCGGTGAGGAAGGTGCTGGTGGCGTATACGGCGTAACAGCAACAAAGAGGGAACCACGGCCGTTTTCTCCCTCAGCCAAAATCTCTACCTGCCAGACCCCGTGACCCAACGGCAGCTGGGCTAAATAATGCTCATCGTGGTGCTGAGCCAGCGTGGTTTGGAACGTTTGGCCCGTTTGGGGGGCGGTGGCTTTCAAGGTAATGTGGCCTGTGGGGATAATTTGACCGTCAGGCGTTTGAAGCAGAACGGCCACCTCAGTAAAGTCGGCCGTGGCGTATTGGGAGACGGTCATGACAAAGGGGCCGCTTTTTTGCTGGTCAGCTAGCGTTTTGATCAGCTCAGGTGGGGCGTCTGCGGCGTGAGCGTGAACGGTGGAGGGGCTGAGTAGCAGGATGGTGAGTAGAAATACGGCCGTTTGCCAAACTAAATGTTTCTTCATGATATATCACTCATTTTTATCTATTTTCTTTAAATTTGTACGGGGGCACTTCGACATTGCTTAGTACAAGTTTCACGGCTGACGCGGATTCTTATAACTTTATCCGCGTCATCTGTGCAATCCGCGTACGATTGTTTAAAAACTGTGCTCTTTTTGTGGTGCTGACTGCATCAACTGGCCACCGCGCAGGCGGAGCAAGCCCAAGAAAATAGCAATCACAATAAAAGGCAGCGAGATATTGGTGAGCTCAAAGGCGTTAGATGACGGTGGGCGCTGTGGATAAATTTCGCTTGAAAAGGTGAGCAGTTCCGGTTCTGAACCGTCAGGTTTTTGGATAGTTGTTTCAAAATACCAACCACCGGGCCGATCCCACTCAAAACCCTCGACGACATAGGTGCTGCCGTTGTCAACGGCCGTTAAATCATACCGATAAATGCCACCTGCCACTGTTGGGTCACAGCTAGCGTACCAATCAATCTCTTCATCAACCGCTTGGCACATCACCATTGAAATTGTTAAATCTTCAACCCGTTCACCGCTGGCTTGGTCGGTTACATTGAGAAGAACGTAGGCTGGGCGATTCATCAGAACCTCCCCTTCTCCCGTGACAAACAGGGTGTCCGACTGCATTTTGTAGCCGATGGTTTCTTGGGTGCTGCCGAGCTGAACCACCTGACTGAGGCGGCCAAAAATCGTCAATGGTCTACCGGCGACGTCGGTTGGGTCCCCAACACAGCTTGAAAGAAGGAATAAGATAAAAAGGATGGTGATTAGTTTACGCATGATAGGTCTCCTGTTTAGTTTGGGCTGTGAGCTTTGGGCTGTGGGCTGCAGGCTTTTGGTAGTTAGCAAAGGTTATGAATGGGAAGAGTTGCAAAGTTGCAGAGTTGCAGAGCATGCCTTGAGCGAAGTCAAATGATTGGTACTGTTGCAAAGTAGCGAGCCGCCTCATCAAATACCTCCCTCTACACTCTACACTCAATCCTCTAGCTCAATCCTCTAGCCTTTTCTGCGGTGCTGGCATGCTCATTATGTAAGCCAGAAGGACGGTGAGCGTGGTGGCTTGGGCAATAGAGCCGTACAGGTTGTAGCCTGAGTAATAAAAGGTGTTGAAACCACCTTCAATGAAGGCAAAGGTGCCGTACCCGATGGCCCACAGCAGAACCGATCCCAGTATGGCAAACGTGATGTACCGCACCCGGCGAGTGGCGTCTGGAGTGAGCAGGGCGTAAAGAACGTCGAGCAGTAAGCCAAAGCTGCCAAACATAAACCACGGCATTTGCCACGCTTGCAGCAGGCTCAAAAAGAGGCCATAAAATCCAAAAGCCACTGTAAATGCACCGCGCGGCAGTTTGAATTCACGAATTAGCCATAAGGCGAAGCCGAGCAAAACGGCCGTTTGTAGAAAGGTGCCGCTAATCCCCATGACCAAGCCGTAAAAGTCATTGTCGGGGCGATGCATCTGCAGCATCATTGGCTGTGTGCCGCCGAGTGGGAAGTAGATCATCAGCGGCACGTGGATACAGGCGATCATACAGCCATACGCCAGCATCATCGGCAAGCTTTGTCCAAATGTGGCTGACTGACCCAGCGCTTTGCTGCGCGCTCGTGCGGCCTGAACGGGAGCAAATAAAATCAAAAACCAGGTGATAAATAAGAAAAGATGAGTTGGGCTCGTTAATGCCTCAACATCTGACTCAAAGCCAAAGAGCGCATGCCCTGTTAGGTCAATCACTCCCGCAATAGAAAATAAGATGGTGGCCAGCAGTCCGGCTCCATATCCCTGCGGTAAGGCGATGCCCAACGGATATCCGGCGCGCCAATTGTTGAACAACAGCCCGCTCAGCAAGACAAGCAGAGCGCTCATTGAGCCGTAAAAGAGCAGATGGTATTCATTAAAGATTGATTGATCCGGCCCGAATGTAAGATGCGACCACACATCCATCATAATGCCAACGGTGAGGAGCAGGCTGAGTAAAACGTAGAGCCAATCGAAGGCGAGGGTGCTTAACGGCCGTTCCCCAACCGTTGCCGTTCTATTTTTAAGTTCAAATAATGTTGTTATTGGTTCAACCACGTGGGTCATGAAATCCTCCGGTTTGAAGCTGGTGGTGAGATGGGAAGATTGAGAATTTAAATCTCATAATCTCTTTATCTGCCCAAACAGTTCTAAGTATGCCCACATCGTAAACATTCCGTGCCTACAGCACATCCACCCAGCGACCATACTCCGGCCCATCTTTTGTCATGACCATCGGCCAATCCAAATAGGTCGCTCGACAGATTGCCTCATCCGCCTGACTGATGTTAAGCTTGTTCTATGGAAATGAGAGGCCGCCCTGCCACCCAACCCGCTCGCATCGTTTCGATTGTGCTTTATACCGCAGTCTTCATGGTCAACATCTATTACCGGATGACCGATCCGTTTTATCAGCCGACCATGCTGAACAGTGCTATTCTGTTTTTCGGGATAACCATTCTGATTGGTATGGAGCTGGTAGAGCAAGCCAGTTTTAAGGAAAAACCGCCCCTCCGATATGCGGTGGGAAGCTTAGCTGCGCGCATCATCTTAATTCAACTGATTGGGATTGAAGATAATTCAGGGTTTTATCGCTTCTTCTTTTTACTCCCCCCCGTAATCGCATATTTGTATATCGGGAAACGGGCTAGTTATATTTTAGGTGTTTTGTGTTTTGTTCTTTCTCTGCTGGCCCTGCGAATTTGCTGTGGCCCAATCTGGTGGGCCGTGGGAGACAATGTTGCCGACTCAATTTTGATCTTTGTGGGGCTGATTTTTGCAATTTTGATGGCGCGTACGGTGGTGATGCAGGAGCAAAGTCAAAAACGAACGGAAGCGCTGCTCGAGGAGCTGCGTAGTTCTCAGCGTCAGGTAGCTGCTCTAGCCACCGTGGATGAACGAAATCGGATTGCCCGAGATATTCACGACAGTGTAGGGCATCATTTAACGGCCGTAAATATCCAGCTTGAAAAAGCAATGGCGTTCCAAGAGATCAATCCGGCCGAAGCTCAACAGGCCCTGAAAGATGCCAAACGCTCGGCTCAATCCGCCCTTACCGACGTGCGTGATTCAGTCAGTGCCCTGCGCGAAGAAGAACGGCCGTTTGAACTGACCCCCGCGCTGCATCAGCTTATTAACGGCTTTGGGTCACTCCCCACCAAGCTCCAAATTGAGGGGGATGAAACCAACATTGCTAAATCAACGCTGATGGCACTTTATCGGGTGGCGCAAGAAGGGCTGACCAACATTGAAAAGCACGCCGAAGCGACCGAAGCGAGTCTCAAGGTGTCGCTCCAATCCCCTGATGCCACGCTTGTTTTGGAAGATAACGGGTTGGGGATCGACCTGGAACTGCTTGAGCAAAAATCGAATAGTCGTGAGGCGCACTTTGGACTCTCTGGCTTACAGGAACGTTTGGAGTTGCTTGGTGGGTCGCTCACTATTCGGACTAAGCAGCCTCAAGGCACCCAGCTTGCGGCACGTATTCCGGTGCGGGGGTTGGCATGACGGAAACACCGATTCGGGTCATGATTGTGGATGACCAGCGCCTCATTCGTGAGGGGATTGCGTCATTGTTGAGTATTCAGCCGGGGTTAGAGATTGTAGGAACGGCCGTAAACGGCCAGGATGCTCTCAAAAAAACAGACAGCTTCAAACCAGATATTATTTTGATGGACATTCGCATGCCAGAGATGGACGGTATCGAAGCCACTCAGCTCATTCGCAAAAGCAACAGCTGCCAAATCCTCATGCTTACTACCTTCAACGATGAAGAGTACATTGTTAAAGCCCTGCAGGCTGGAGCCATCGGGTATCTGCTCAAAGATTTACCCGCCGCCGACCTGGCACAGGCGATTCGCTTGGCACACACGGGTATTTTTCAGCTTGACCCCAATGTGGCTGGCAAGCTGGTTGGCGCATTGGGCAGTACGCCAAAGCCAGCGCCCAACACGCCCTCGATCGACAGCTACGACCTAAGCGCCCGCGAAATCGAAGTGCTCAAACTCCTCGCCAACGGGGCCACCAATCGGGAAATCGCCAATGAATTGTTTATCAGTTTGGGGACGGTAAAAAACCATGTATCGAATATTCTAGGGCGTTTAGAACTACGCGACCGTGTGCAAGCGGCACTCTTCGCCCGTGATCATAACCTCGTTTGATATTACGTTTTGGGATGACGCCCTATGCAGCCGAACCGAGAGTTTTGTTTTAAAACTGATTTAATCTTTTTCCGTTCATCAGTAATTTTTTCTCTATCGTTCTTCATAATTTAGCAATTGTGAAATACGGCCGTTACCCCCAATGTTACTCTTTTGCCTTTGCGATATATTGCACATTTGGAAGTGAGGCAAAATCACTATCTTGCGTCCACAGGTCACCATCCAAATTGCGGGCAGTGGCGAGCATGATGCTGTCCGCCATCGGGATTTTTAACTCATCCGAGAGCTTTGCGGCATTAATGGCGATGGCCGAATCAAGCTCTACAACGCGACCTTGCATCATGACAGCAACCGCTTCCAAGGCTTTATCTTCCCCTAATTGTTGTAAAACTCGCTTAAAAACCTCATATAGGCTGATGGTTGGCACAATTAACTCGTCTGTATTTTCAATGGCCGGTGCAAAAAAATCTGCGTTTGGCCCGTCAGCAAAATATTCTAACCAGCCGGAAGAATCCATTACATTCATAACCGATCTTCTTCTCGCTCGACTGAAGTATCAATGCCCTTCAAAAAACCACGCGATGCTTTAATGGGTCTGATTGGAATCAGCTCAATCCGATTTTGATAACGAATCACCTGGACTTTTTGGCCTGATTGAATGTTTAAAGCCTCACGGATCGCTTTTGGTAGCACGATTTGGAATTTAGGTGAAACAGTGACGGTTGTCATACGATATCTCCATCGATATTTATTTTGTATGATAAAGATGGATTGTAAAACAAATCTGGGGATAATTCAATAGTCAAAGGAGTTTAGCTTCCCTTATCAAGCATCGCGCATTTGAAAGAGATTTGGTAAACGGCCGTTTTCCATACCGATAAAATTTTTTTCGAATACGGCCGTTATCTAACCATCAAATACCCACCCGCAATCAATAAAACGGTGGCCAATAAGCGGGAACTATCAATCGTTCGGACTGAAACGTTAAACAAGCCGAATTGATCAATGGCAAGCCCCATCAATAATTGGCCAATAATAATCAAAACAATAGCTGAGGTGGCACCAAGCCGGGGAATGGTTTGGCTTAGCGTGAGGTATAAGATGACACCAAATATGCCAGACCCTAACATGAGCCAAGATAGATTACGCCAATTTTGGATTTGTTCGCCGCCCCGCACGAGCAATAAGATCGCCGAAAAAATGGCACCACTGATATGAATAATAAAGCTACTTGCCGCCCCGCCAACTTGCTGGCTCATTTTGCCAGATAAAGTGGACTGTGTGCCCACTGCCACACCTCCAACAATACCGATGAATATGACAATCAAAAATTCGACCATAGCTTCAACCCTTTTCTCTTGATATTAGTCTGTTTCAGGGCGGAGTATATCGGTAATGGTTAGGAACTAAAATCGGAGATATCAAGGCATTTTTATAGCATTGATCTAGCAAGTTGGGGTAGGGGATTTATTTGGGTGTTTAGAATTAAGCGAATAGAATACGAAGATGACAGGCACCTTTAAGGTGCCTGTCATCTGGTGATAAAAGAAGTAGGAAGTTTCTCATGCCCCATGCTAGAAAAAATATAATTAGTTGGCTTCCCGGCCACTATTATCACATCTACAATCGCGGAGCGCGTCAATTGTCCATTTTCCGCGAAGAAGAAAACTACCTGTATGTGCTTCGTCTCGTCAAAAAATATCTCGAGCAGCTAAACCTCAGCATGATTGCCTACGTCTTAATGCCTAACCATTATCATTTCTTGGTGCAACAGCTTGGGGACCACAATGCGGGGCTGTTGCCACAGCGCGTTTTCAATAGCTACAGCAAAGCGTACAACAAACGGTATGACCACAGCGGGACGTTGTTTGAAGGTCGTTTCAAAGCCAAACATGTTGACAGCGACGTTTACCTGCGTCATCTGTGCTGCTATATCCATGCTAATCCGGTTAAAGATGGTTTTGTACAGGATGTGGGGGAATGGCCGTACTCAAACTATTTGGATTGGGTTGAGTTACGACAGGGAAAGATAGTCGATCGCCGGTTTATCACGGATATGTTTTCCGATGTGACGACATATGAGGAGTTTGTACGAGATTATTTGTCGATACGCCTTTTGCCGGATGAGTTGGCCTATCTAGATGCTTAGGAGATAAGGAGATGATAAGGAGATGACAGTCACCTTCAAGGTGACTGTCATCTCCTTATCATCTTAACCTTAATTTACTTCCCACTGTTTTGGGAAATGCAAACCCCAAAATGGCAAACAGCAGAATGCCTGCAGCGGTCCAAAACATGCTCAAACCTCCAGAGCCTCGAAGGATTAGGTTAAAAATGAGCCAGAATAAAAAGCTCACCGGTGCGCCATAAACGGCAGTATCACGAGCTGCTTTAATTCTTTGTGATAGATTGGGTTGATCGTTCATTTGTTGATTCCTTTGGTTTAAGTTGAATACGGCCGTTTTCCCCCAACGCATTCATTCCGACCGCGTTTTTTTCCAAGTGCTATAGGTGAGGAACGCAAAGGCCACGCTGTACACCCCCCACATGTAGCCAATCCAAGATGGCGACGCCGATCGACCTGAAAGCTCAAAAATAAAGAGGCCAATGCCAGCTAAGGTAGCCAAAAAATATAAAGTCATTTGTGTTTGTGGGTTCATGTTCATCCTCCGAATATTTGGAGGACATTTTAGGGGAAAGCGAAAGCAGAAGGCTTGTAAATAACGGACGACTTGTTGATTGGATCAATCTCAAATTAGACCACCCGCAGCGAAATAAAATCACTGTCCTGCTTTTGTACTTGCAGGGCTTGTTGGTCAATTTCTGACATTTGGGAGGGCGGCAGTCCAGAAATCTCTTGGATGGTATGAGTGAAATGGGCCAAATCAAAATACCCAGCGTGGTGAGCCACATCTGTTAAGCTCATATTTGGGCGCTGTTTCATAAGGTGATTTGCATACCGAAACCGCTCAATATCGCTATATTGCTTGGGTGTCAGGCCGACATAGTGCTGAAATTTTCGACGTAATTGACGACTGCTGATATTCAACTGGTCAGCTAAATTTTGAATTTCAACACCGCCTCTCGCTTTTTGAATGAGCGCAAGGGCTTGATTGACCGTTTGATCAACCGCAAGGGCAGATTGGGCTAAACGCTGCAGTAAAACTTGCTCGATGATTTGAATGCGATCTTGAACGGATAAAAGCTGTAAACTGCTAACTTGCTCATTGGTAGACGATGACCAAATGTCATTTGTGTTTTCCCAAGCGTTTAGCTCTGTAAGGGATAAATCTAGGAATGGTGCCGCCATGCCAGCTTTGAGCTTGACGAGGACAATATCTGTGGCTCCGTCGAGCATAATTCTCCAAGAAACGCGTTTTGGCAAAATGATCGCTTGTTTTGGGCGGTTGATTACGGCCCCATCTGGCTTATAAGCATATTTTGTTTCGTGAACCTGATCGGCCCCAAATACAAATTGCAGGAAGACGCTTCCGCTGGGGGCAGAGCGTTGCCCAAAGTTTATGGGCCTCCAAGCTGGGATGATAAAACCACAATAGGCATCAACATACGGCCGTAAACGTGGCGAGGGCGTTGCTACCCATTCAACCGGCCGTTCTAGGTTGGCATGCGCAAAGGATTGCATCATCATACCTCAAAACTTACGTGCAGTGAGCGGCCTCCGTTTGAGATTCACGGCGAAGCACATACAGGCCGCTACCAATGATAAGAATACTGCCAAGAATGGTCATGAGTCCGGGTACCTCATTCCAAAAAAGCCAGCCCCAAAAGACAGCAAAAGGGAGAGAGCTATATTCAAAAGGGGCAATGACGCTCGCTTCTCCCAAACGATATGCCTGGCTAATGCACAAAAAGCCTATCGCCGCCACGATCCCCACTGTGAAGATCAGCCCAAACTGTCTTGCTGTAGGCACTGACCACGCCCGAAACAAATACTGTGCACTGGGGTGAGCGAAGTTATCTAGCCACCCGTTGCCAAAGGCCAGTCCCATAAAGCCACTTAGCGCCACAAACGTCATCATCGAGTAAAAGGTCATGCCCAAGGCGCTTTCCGTTGAGCCAAGCTTGCGAGCCAGCAAACTTTGAATGCTGTAAGTTAACGCCGAAATGAGCGCCAGAATCATGGCTGGTTCAATCCCGCTAACGTTGGGTTGCGCGACGAGGAGGATGCCCACAAAGCCCACTAAGATAGCGAACCAGCTCCGTAATTTTACAGTTTCGCCTAAAATTGGAATAGCGAGGACGATGACATACAGTGGGCTTGTGTAGTACAGGGGCATCGCATCAGCCAGCGGTAGTGTAGCCAGCGCCATGGAGAAGGTTGTGAAGCAGGTGAATCCGGCAGCACCGCGAACAATACATAGAAACAGCCGTTTAGTCGTAAATCCCTGACCATCTTCCTGGCGAATAATCAGAAAACAGATGACAGCAAGGGTTACAAGACCCCGCATAAAGATGACTTCCTGCAGGGCAATCTCGTCACTAAAGATTTTCATGATGACATCTTGGACAGAAAAAACGCTCAACCCTAAAACCAAATATAGGATACCCTGAATTGTCTTGTCATCACTTCTAATTTTGGCGTCAATGCTCGGCAACTTGTTCTTCATAATTTCACCTTGGCTAAAACGAATAGGTGGTTGAAATTATTGGGCTAGCGTATGGTCAATACTCTGTAAAAAGCCTAGAGGTTGAGACTTTACTCTATGACTGTCGCTGAGACAAACGCTGTTCAAAAGGTTGCCAGCTTTGTAACTCAACATTGCTGCAATTAGCCTATTCAGCTTTTCTTAGCGAACTCAATCGCCCCTAGCGCGACGATCCGTTTACTATCCTTCGCACCGACTATTTTACAACTATTAAAAATATCTTTAATGGTGTGCTTTTCTGCGGTTGTGAGCGCTTCTTCCATATATCCAGGATAAGTCGCTGTTGATCCCCCAACGACAATAATATCTGGATTAAATAAATGCTGGATGTTTGTTATAGTGAAACCAAAATATCTCCCTGCCTCTTGGATGAGTTGATTGGCTTCGGTTTCATTTCTGTCCAACCTCTCTAGAAATTTAGCCACGTCGCATTTGGCACGCCTTAAAATGCTTGCTCCTCCTGCTAGTTCATCAACCGTTTTTGGTTCCCCATCTTTATAGTCCAAGATACAGTAACCAAGCTCGCCCGCATAACCACGCCCCCCCAAGAACATTTCTCCATTGCTGTAAACACCTACCGCAATGCCTGTTCCACACATGACAACAGCGATTGTTTGACTGTTTGGGTAATTTGCGATTTCGGCCCATGTAGCCGCTTTGACATCATTGATGATTTTGCCCTGCATTTTCCCATCAGTGAAATAGTCAATGCCAACCCCATTTAGATTGCGCACGTCTGAATATTTGACGACTGAATCACCATCAACGAGTCCTGGAACAGCCATTCCTAATACATCCACCTTAAATGGAAGTTGATCAAGGAACGCTTCAATTTCCTGTTTAATGTGTTCTATTTTGCAATCGAGACCAGTTTCTGCCCTTCTATCGATGTATGCTCCATTTACCTTTGCTGTGAGGTGCATTTTCGTACAGCCGATATCCACTCCGATTGTGTTGGTCATGATTTTAAACTCCTAAAGACGGGCTAAATTTAACAAATCAAATACTGATTAAATGCACTTCCCCTCGGCAAAGAAACATAGCTGCACTTATCCAGATTCTACACAGTCGCTTATTCAATGTTTTTTGATTGATTTAAGATTAATGTTGTGAACAGTAGCTCAATGCCGCCGCCAACAAACGCACCGGTGAACAGAGGAAGCCCCCAATACACTAAAGATTCAGAAAGCCTCTAATTTGGCATCTTACGAGATTCTACAGTATTTATAATAGACTCAGCAAACGGCCGTTTCAGCCAGCCATAATCAGTTTACCCAACAGAATTCCTTGACCTTAGTACTGTGCTAAAGTTTATCATTCTAAACCCTATTGACCTTGGTGCTGTGCTAAGGTTTAGCATCCCTCAACCCTATAAATTGTTTGTCAAAACAAAGGAGATTGAAGGATTAAATATGTCTGAATTTATAAGTGGCGCAAGCCATGATTTTATCAAGGTCGGCCGCAATCGTAGTGTTCAAATAGCAATAGCATTCACTGTATTGGGTTTAACTATTTACGGTCTGGGAGGCCCCCAAATACCAGCTATTGCTGAAATGGTTCCAGAACAAATTAGTGGTGAATTTGTTCTTATGCCACAGTTTCTTGTCCTTTCATTGATTATTTATCTTATTACACGGAACCGCACGCTACCTGATTTTGTCGCTCGCTCGCCTGCAAGAGACAAAGCCGTTCAGGATCTTGTTATTTTTGGTTTGTATTATTTTGTAGCCATCATCGGATTGGCCTCTTTTGGTATTACCTACCATCCGCCTGATCTGTTAGCTGAGGGTGTCAATTTTGGTGCTCAAGACATGATCAATTGGATGACCATAAATTTTATCTTTTATGGGGCAATTCCATACCTGTTTTTCCGTTGGCGAGGATCTTCCAATATCGATTTAGGACTAGCCGGTAACAATTGGTCTCTAGATATCTGGCCATTGCTCGCGATTGGCGGTATTGACGCCTTTTTTGCGATTACGACTCGGGGGTTTCTGTCGTTGACCCCCTCTCAAATGGTGAGCGCTGTACCGCTAACTTTAATCATGTATGGTCTGGGTGCAGGTATTCCAATTGTGATTATGACCCAAGCGATTGTTGCCCCCCGTATCATGATGTTGACGAACTCCCCAATTACAACAGTCATCGTCCTGACGTTTACATATGCGATGTTTAGTTCAACAGATGGTGGGATTGTTTTTGAAAGTGGTGGGCATGCATTTTACGTTATTCTTTTTTGGGTAACACGTAACATGGGTCCGGGATTGGTTAAAGCAATGCTAACCGTACGCACCGGAAATAGCTGGCTGCATATGATTGCTTTTCACGTGGTATCATTTCATATTTGGGCTGATGCACCAACCGTGGCATTCTTGTTTGGTCTCCAATAAACAAGCTCTTATAACCTGTTGGTCTACTTTAATAGGGTTGATTTTTTCAACATTAACATGATGATGAGCTTTAAGTAGAAGAATCCAGCTAAGGTGAATATGTTATAGGCTTGGTCTGACTAAATTGCTAATCATAGAGGATGAAGATTTTTTATTTGGTATGTAAAATTCAGCTCGAATCCGATTGAAGATATATATTTATCGGTGGGAGGGATATTGAGTAAATGATAGGATTTTTATTGAGTGATGACAAAACTTAAGATTGGCGATTTCGCAAAACTTGCTCAAATCTCCACCCATCGGGTACGAAACTATGAAAAGCAAGGGTTGCTCCAGCCTCATTTTATCGATAAGGAAACAGGATATCGATACTACGCCGTCGAGCAACTTGGTCAGCTTAATCGCATTATTGCCCTCCGGGGGTTGGGTTTATCGTTGGCTGCGATAAAGGACGCCCTTATCGCAAATATTAGTGTCGATCAAATGGAAGAGATGCTACTTCAACACAAGGATGATATTGAACAAGAGATCGCTGAGCGACAGTATCAACTCCAGCAAGTGCATCATCGTCTACAACAAATTAAAAATGAATCACGTCTAGCACCTTATGAAATTATTATCAAGCCGCTCCCTGCTTATACGGTGGCGAGTATCAGGATGATTGTTGCCTCTCGGGTTGATGCCTCTTACTATTGCAATGCGCTCCATTATGAAATCCACGAGGTACTTACTAAGCTTGGGTTAATAGCTGAATCACCCACAATCAATCTTTATCATATGTCCACCTATGATGAAATAGATATTGATTTGGAAGCGTGCGTTGTCGTGCCTTCGAAAGCTTTAGGAATAAATACATACTCGCGTGTTCAAGTTCGTCAGTTAGACGCAGCTCCAGTGGCCGCAACCTTACTGTTTTCGGGAGACTATAGTCAAATAAACTCAGCTATCAAATA
Source organism: Chloroflexota bacterium (assembly GCA_039029915.1). GTDB lineage: Bacteria > Chloroflexota > Anaerolineae > Promineifilales > Promineifilaceae > QQUD01. Next base: position 4,508 of record JBCCFD010000084.1, on the reverse strand, counting down.
TATGGAACAATGGGCAAGCCGGGAAGCTTATCGTCCCGTAGGTGCATTTCGTGAGGTGCATCATTCTCCTTTAGTTAATCAGGTGAAGAATCATATAGGAAAACCGGTTGTGGAATTACAGGTTCCCATTGAAAAATTTCCTAAGGCTAATTTCTGACTTTAGTACAATGTTAAAGTGTATATCTGTGTTTCTCAGCCTGATCTACCATGACTACAAACCCACTATTAACCTAAGGCACGAGTGACAAATTGAAGTGGCAAATTGGCCGTTTGGAATATTCCAAACGGCCAATTTGAAAATTATTTGTTTAAGTATGATATGGGAAATTTAGGTCTGATTTTACCGATCTATAAAGGCCAAAACATTAAACTGTTGAATCCCTGCCACAACACCCTGTTCCCAACCGCCTTCGACCAACACTTCTGCGTTATCGTGCAGCGCTGCCGCAACCTTTCCTGCAAAATGTGCATCAATACCCGATTGATCTGCGAAGAAGTCAATAATTGCAAATTGCGTATCGTTAAGCTGTAGAGCAAACCAATAGAGGGTTTGCGGTTCTGAATCAGTCACCATTTGTGCCCCCATTGACAATAGGTTTGCTAACTGTTGGGATTTTCCTTCTTGTGCGGTGAGCGGGATCCACATAGCGAGCTTGACATCTGTTGATGTGGTACCGACCTTTGACCCAATAATCGATCCATTCTGAATATTGGGAACGACGCCTTCATCCCATCCGCCTTTTACGAGGGTTGCTGCATTGGCGTTGAGGGCGGCAGCAACCTGGCCATCGAAATGGGCGTTTCGTCCAGCCTCAGACCCAAATGTGTCAAAAATAGCGCATTGGCTGGCATCTGGTGATTGAACGGCCGTCCAGAGGAGCGTTTCTGGCTCAGTCGATCCCACAATCTCAGCACCGTGTTTTAGGAAGTCTGATAGTGCATTTTCTTGCCCAGCAACCGCTTCTAAAGAAATAAAACTTGATTTTTTCATAATGTCCTCCGTCGTTGGAATTTGTGTGCAACAGGTAACGTTGCACTGCTTGATTGACTAAATAGCGCACAGCAGGCATGGGGAAAGACCTGCCAGAAAAACTGAACATCTCTTTTTCCACAAAAACTATGGGCTATTCGAAATTACAAACTAAATGGTGAAATTAATTGCGAACTTCTAGTGTTCTGCCTAACAAGGATTGCCGGATAGAAAGCGATGGCGAAACCTGAGGTTTTGACAAACAGTTTGGATCCATTAGTCCTTAAAACACTCTGGGATCAGTCACCCTTTGTAAGGGAATGATTTTATAGTTGGCTGGATAGGAAACTGAATTTCTACCAGTGCCTTATCTTCCTCTTTTGGATCAGGAGGCGTGAGATATAATTTTCGCACTGCACCTGAAAGCTGATAGTCGTTTCGTTCTAACCAGCGACCCAATGCCCCGAAAACATTAAAGAGAATATGGTTCTTCTCATGATGCACCAGCGTCACGACCTGTTTTTCTTCTGGTAATTTGCGAAGCGTTAAAGAAGTGGTGGCACTGAATGGAATTTGTATTTCTTTTGGCTCAGCCAGAACCATACCCGCTTCTACATCAACATTTTCTGTCCTGAAGCCATCATAATTGAATATGATGGCAAAGTGTTTAATCGGTTTTTTGCCAATTGCCGTTTCAACGTGTTGGCTAACTTTTCTCACAAAATCAGGCGCCTCATCTAACAGGAATATTCGATAATCCATGGCTAAAAATGGTTGAGATGGCACGTGCTTAATAATAATCTCTAAATTTTCAAGACTTCCCTCTGCTTCAATTTCTTGCAGTCGGGCTTCGACACGATGCAAACGCATTTTTTCTGACCGGATCATTTCTTCAATAGCTGCTTTTTGATTCGATAAAATGTGCCGAATTTCACTTGGCTTAATATTGTCGGCCAAGACTTGGCGCGCTTCTTCAAGTGATAAACCTAAATCCTTAAGTGCCAATATTCTGTTAAGCTGAGGTAGTTGTGATGCGCTGTAGTAGCGATAGCCCGTCCATTCATCAACATGGATTGGCTTGAGCAAATCAATTGAGTCGTAATGACGCAATAGATTATCTGAAACTTGAGCAATCTGAGAAAATTCGCCAATCTTGAACATGCTTTCTTTTCGTCCTTCGTTCTGTGTTCAACTTACGACTAGGAGTATAAACATTGAGGTAACACCAAAGTCAAGGGTGAATTTCTCTTGACCTTAATTTAGAAGGATTTTGAATCAAGTGAAACGGGGTTTCTGCTTTGAATTAAACGACGGCTATAAACTTCGTTTCCTCGGGGTTCCGAAGCTTTTATTAAAAAAAGCGCTATACAGTTGTATAACGCCCTGTTTATTTTGATTATTGTGTTGGGAACTTGGCATTTTGGTAAGTGGTCTAGAAGAAAAAAGGGTAGATTATTTTTTAGACACCTCAGAAGTTCGAAAAATATTTAATGCCACCTGAGAAAGAATGAATAGCACAATCGTCAGAAGCAAGCCCCGAAGCATTACAGGTTCATAACCTTCTGCGAAAATGGAAATTAACCTAGCTGAGAAGTTGAAAAAAAAGTACATAGAGACCGGCAGAACCAGAAGCCACTCCTTTCGAACAGCGGCAATGGCTGTAAAAATAGCCAAGCTGAGTGTTGGTGCGCCTAAGGTTCGCATATTTGTTACGCCATAGTTGTCAACGGCCGTAAATCCGACCGGATCAAAAATAGTAAGTGGGGAAAAAATGGATACGATTGCTGACCCGCCCAGAACAAGAACAAACAATGCACAAAGTATTTGAGCAACACGTGTCATGATAAATCTCCTAAATATCAGGACGAACTAAATCGCCCGAAACCCTTAATATGGTTGATAATAATCAACTATATTGAAGAGGTTGATATTTGTCAACCATCTGCGGCTTAAGACCCAGTTTACCCGCCACTATCTTCAGTTTATTTAAGAGTCCGGATATTTTCAGATAGCTGATCAGACACTCGAAAAAAAACCTCTAAATCCTCTTTGCTAATGCCTTCAATGAGCTTGCTAGAGAACTTTGCCTCAATCTCTTCAATTGCCTCAAAGAACTGATGGCCTTGGGGGGTAAGCAGGATTAGTTTACTGCGGCCATCTCGAGGATTTGGTTTTCGTACAAGGAGGTCGGCGTTACACAGCTCGTCGATTATGCGCGCCACTTGTCCCTTATCTCGTTTGAGAGTTGTGCAGAGGTCGGCCAAGGTTGTTTCACCCTTAGCCCAAACCCTACGCATAGCCCTTAACTGCTGTCGAGGCAATGAGATTTTTAAATTAGTTAAGCTTGGTGCAATTTGCTCCCCGATATCGTAGCTCAAACGGAATGCTACTTCATGAATCGTTCGGTTCCTATTCATAGAAGAAAGTGAACCATAGTTGTTGATAGGAGTCAACTAGCGGTGGCATCATTGAGTCACTATCCGGTTAGTATTGCTATTACCAATATATCTTAGTTTATAAATGAGCAGATTTTGGCCATCATCACAGAATGCATTCAGATAGTATGGTTCTTATGGCTTGATTGGTAACGAGGTCATGCGATAAACGCCCTCTGCATCATTGTAATATGGGTCAGCTCCCTGGGGCAGATAAACTAACTCGCGCCGCCAGCTTGGTTGAGCTTCAGCATGAAGTTGCCAATATTCCTCCGCGATTAAATCAGGGTCGAATGCGCCGCCGGGCTCAACAAGACCGCATACAGCCACAACAGCGACGTGAATATTTTCCGGGGCTAAGGCTTTATGCAGCGCAATTGCATAACTGCGTAACGCGGCCTTTCCAGCCGACAGTGAAGCCCAATGGGGGTACGGTTCAAGCCCCAGCCCGCCGCCGGTCATTAGAATCGTGCCGCCGCCTCGCTCGCGCATTGTGGGTAAAACCGCATTGACTGCGCAAATGGCCCCGCCAAAGTTAAGCGCCATGCCTTCCAACATGGCGGCTGGAGACAAATCAACGGCGTCATCAGGAATCATGGCGGCAGCATTGTAAATTAGAGTGGAAATATTCGCGTTCCACTGCTTGATCTGGATAAAAGCAGCCGTGAGGTTTTCTTCGATAGCCACATCGGCGGCAAACCCTGCCGCCGTGAATCCCTCAGCGTTTAAAGTTTCGGCTAGACTGCGCAATTTGTTTTGATTGCGACTGATTAGCGCAATATCAAAGCCGCCCTGCGCAAACCGACGGGCAATCGTCAGGCCCAAGCCGGGGCCTGCCCCAACGATCACGCAGCCTGGATTCACTTTTTCCGGCATGTACACTCCTTATTGTGCCTTTAGACACTGTTCTTCGTTCTGACTCAGGCTTTACCTTTATTTAGAAATTCAACAACGTGAGTAATAACGTTCACATCTCGCAATATGCCACTGTGACCGAGTCCGTGGGTTGTTAACAGTTCAGCCGATGCCCAGCCCGATGCAATTGTTTTGGCGGAATCATACCCCACGATCTCATCTTGTGTATCATGCACAATCAGCCCGGG
>JBCCFD010000083.1:0-22177 GCA_039029915.1 Chloroflexota bacterium | reverse complement strand
GGGAGCAAGCTAACCCCTGAAATTTGGAATCCTGATTCAGGTGAATGGCGTGAAGTGGCCTCGATGGTCACACCGCGTAACTATCATTCAGTTGCGATTTTGCTGGCAGACGGCCGTATTCTGGTTGGTGGCGGCGGTCTTTCTGAAGATCAGCTCGACGTCAATCATCAAGATGTGGAAATTTATTCGCCACCCTACCTTTTTGATGACGATGGCAGTCTAGCGACCCGCCCCGCGATCAACACCGCTCCTGCGACCGTTGGCTATGGCGAAACGTTTAGCGTGACCACATCAACGGATATTTCAAACTTTAGCTTAATCAAGCTGTCGTCAATTACCCACCAAATGAACACCGACCTACGCTTTTTAGAACCACAGTTTAGCGAAGTTAGCTCTGGCCAATACAACGTCACCACGCACAGTAATACCAGCGTGCTGACCCCTGGTTACTACATGCTTTTTGCGATGGACGATGACGGGGTGCCCTCTGAAGCGCACATTTTACAGGTCAGCACAGCTCAAGCGCCAGAAGTCACGCACCCAGGCAATTTAAGCAATACGCAGGGTGAACAGGTCAGCATCACCATTCCAGCTACTGATCCGCTGTCTGGTTCGCTGACCTTTTCAGCTAATAATTTGCCTCCAGGTTTAAGCATTAACAGCGTTACGGGCGAAATTAGCGGCGCGGTTAGCTTTGATGATGCCCAAACTTATAAAGTGACCATTACAATTCGCAATGCCGTGAATAGCGTTGACGTTGTTTTCTACTGGGAAATCAACTATCTGCTGAGCGAAGCGGGTCGCATTATTGCCAATCAAGGAGATGCCAATAGCTGGCATGAGGTTGATTTTTACTACACGTACGAAGACCCCATCGTTGTGTTGGGTCCGGTTAGCCAAAATGATGCCGCTCCGTTGACAATTCGCGTTCAAAATGTGACCAGTAATGGGTTTGAGTTCCAACTGGATGAATGGGACTATTTGGATGGCTCTCACGGCAGTGAACAGCTTTACTATTTGGTCGTTGAAGCGGGGTCTTATGTGCTAGATGATGGCTCGTTGCTAACGGCCGTTTCTATACCAAACGTCACCCACGCCACCGCCGTTCACAGCTTCCCCATCACCTTCAATGCGACGCCATTGCTCTTTGCGCAAGCCGTCACGACAAACGAGGCTTCCGCGATCAGCACCCAAATTAGCAGCGTGAGCACAACCCAGTTCTCGCTTGCATTGGTTGAGGAAGAAGCCAACGATAACTCACACGCTGGCGAAACTGTCCACACCATTGCTATCGAACCCACGATGATTTCAGATCGCTTGGAAGCGGCTAGCTTTATAACTCCTGCCTTGGCTGATTGGACGTCACACAGCTTTACACAAACATACAGCGAAACACCTGTGTTTGTTGCTGATCAACAAACAGTCAACAGTAGTGACCCGTCTGCGCTACGGCTGCAAAATTTGAACACGACAGGCGTCGAGATTTTAGTGGAAGAAGAAGCGTCTAGTGACGCTGAACTGGTCCCTGCCTCTGAAACCGTTGGCTATCTGGTAATTGATCCGGTTTACGTGAACAATCCATTTAGCCCGAATGCGCTGCCGCCAAATAATGCGCCGGTGTTTAATAATACGGCCGTTAATCAAACCAACGTCGAAGGGGAATGGCTCTCCTACACCTTAGCCGCTACGGATGATGACAGCATTACCTACACCGCTGAAGGGTTACCTCCTAGCGTGACTATTAACGCCATAACAGGTGAGATTTCGGGACCCGTCGTGGCTGGAGATGCAGCAACCTATAACGTCACCGTCTTTGCCTCAGACAAGATTTTTAGCAGCGAGCAAAGCTTTACGTGGATCATCGACCCTGCCGAGGGGGGCTGGAGTGCATGGGCTGACGAAACCAACAGCCGCTTAGATCTGACTGGAACGGACAGCTTTGAAAAAGACCTCGCCATCGGTGATTTAGACCAAAACGGCTGGGATGATATCGTCATTGTCCGTAAAAACGCGTTTGATGCCGTAGGTGGGCAAAGCGACATCTTGCTCATGAATAATAATGGACAACTCGAAGACAAAACAAGCGACTACGTCCCAGAATTCCTAACCAACCAAACGGATGCGCGGGATGTGGTCATGGCTGACCTTGATGGCGACGGCTGGCTCGATGTTATTATCGCCTCCACCTTTGAAGACCCACCCGTGCTGTACCGTAATCAAGGGATGGACGCTTTTGGCAACTGGCTTGGGCTATCGGATGAATCTTCGCGTTTACCATCCACCTATGACACTGGCACCGTTCAATTTTGTGCGGTCACTGTGGGGGATGTCAACGGGGATGATGAGCCAGATATTTACTTTGCCAACTACGCTTTTGAGAGTGGTGCGCAAGACGTGCTGTTAATCAACGATGGCTTTGGCAACTTTACCGAGGAAAGCGAAACGCGTCTGGGCGATTTGCGAAACTCAGCCTTCGGAACGGCCGTTCAGATCATCGATATGAACAACGACCAAAAGAACGATATCGTGAAGCTATCAGCTGAGTATGCTATCGAGCCGTTCAATAAAGCTGGCGTCTTTACGCTACTCAACAACGGGGATGGCACATTCACCAACTTTGAAGAGATTCCCAGCAATGACGCCTATATGTTCATGGTGGCCCATCTAAACGAAGACCAAGTGCTTGACGTTTTTGTTCAAGAAGATGCCCAAGACTTAATCAACTTTGGTTCCACTGATTCCGGGTATGCGACGCAAATGATTAACAGCGCCCGCACCGTTAGCCACGGAGGCAATTTCCAATTTGCCGATATCGATCGGGATGGTGACCTTGACCTGGGCTTGGCCGATGTCGACACGATGTTCCCACCTTGTGATACAGGGAATGATAGCGTGCGGAAATTTGTGCTGCTCAAGAATGACGGTAACGGTGGTTTTTCTGACCCATACGGGGCGTCCCCTGAGGTGTGGAATCAAAATATGTTTGATTTTGCCTTTATTGATATTGATCGGGACGGTAACATGGACATCTTTGCCGCGGAATGTGACGGGTATGGTGTGTATATGAACACGGCCGTTCCTTCCGCCAACCAGCCTCCAATCATCACCGATTTAGCTGACCAAAACAGCGACGAAGGGGACACACTCTCTATCGATATTATTGCTAACGATGCCGACGGGGATTCTTTAACCATCACCGTTACTGGATTGCCTGACTCGTTGAGCTTTAATCCAGCGACCAAAAAGATTGCTGGCTATCTCTCCCCCTCAGATGCGGGGCTGTACGTCATCACCATTACCGCGACTGATGGTGATTTGTCAGACGTCTCAATCTTTGTCTTGACAGTTGGAGATGTGAATCAAACACCAGTCATTGTTGATCCGGGTGATCTAACCTTTACGGAAGATGGAAATGTCAATTTTAACATTGTCGCCTCAGACTATGAAGGTTCATCGCTTACTTATACAATTACCGGCCTCCCAGACTCATTAAGCTATGATTCAAATAGTGGACTTGTCACAGGCACTTTGCTTGAGTCTGATATTGGCACCCACGCGATTACGGTCATCGTCACAGATGGTGAGACACAAAGTCAAATCAGCTTTGAATGGACAGTTGAGTCAAATATTATCAACATCTATTTACCGCTCATCTTGAAATAAATCAAAGAGAATACGCAAGTGTTCTGTCAAGCACCAAACGATGGCAATCTAAATGAACAGAACCTGAGGTTTCGTCAATCTTCTGCTCGAGTTTTATCCATCAAACGATGGTTGACGAAACACTAGATGTAAAAATGGGGAACCAATCATCAAGATTGGTTCCCTTTTTTCATTTCAAATTCATTCGGTAATATCTAACGTAAGTCGAGAGCCGTAAGCTTCAAACTAGGAAAATAATCCTATTCGGAAGAGTAGACGCAATCTGTTCAACCGCACAAATAAGTCGAGTTTGCAAGCCCGAATTGTGTGTGGACCTCCCACAACTGTATAGAAGAACCTGTATTGGAGAGAATCAATGAAGCTTCGACACACCAGACCTTTTCTCGCTATGCTGGCCCTGCTGTTTATGTTTTTACACGCGGGTCCCAGTTATGGTATTTCCCTAATTGAAGACAAACAAACTGAATTACTGCTCACCGAAGATGATCACGGTGATCTTTATTGGGCGGAGCTTGAAAAAGATGCGCAGCCGCTCATTGTTGAGCAAGCTGATTTGCGCGTGGCCGCCATGAATGAGCTTGATGAGCTTGGCGAATGGGGGCCGGTCATTGCCTGGCCGCACGTACCCGTTTCAGCGGCTAATTTACCAGACGGCCGTATTATGACCTTCGCCTCGAATGAGATTGATGCTTTTCCCGGTGGACAGCCTGAATTTACCCATTCAGCCACTTGGGACCCCGCCACAGGTAATTTCATCACCACCAACCACAACACCCACGATATGTTCTGTGCTCATCTTGTCATGCTTGAAGATGGGGATGTGTTTGTGTCCGGTGGGCGGAATACGGTTGAATTGACCAGTTCATTTGATTACCAAACAAACACATGGAATACTGAGACGCCAATGGCATACGGCCGTTGGTATCCCACCTCAGTTGCTATGCCGGGCGATCAGGTTTACATCATGGCTGGGCAGGGGGGCTCATATAGCTCTGAGCTGTGGGCACCCGGGCAAGGCTGGACAGAACTCACCGGCGCAAACTTATCCGGCATCTTAGATGAAGGGAATTACCCTAACAATTGGAACTGGCCAATGCTGGCGCTAGCGCCAAACGGCACTATCTTCCAAGCTGGCCCTACCCCCGGCGTGCGCACTATTGATACATCAGGTTTAGGCTCGATTATCGACCATGGACCCCGACCTGATGCCACTTGGTACCCCAAAGATGGCAGCTTGGTCGTTTATGGTGAAGGTCAAATTCTGGTGACAGGCGGTCGCGAAGACGATTCAGGGACAACGGCGATTAATACATCCATGACGATGGATATTAATCAAGCTGAACCTCAAATTACAACGATATCCCCCATGATCTACCCGCGTGGTCACCACAACGCCGTGATGCTGCCAAATGGGGAAGTATTGATCATCGGTGGGAATACAGACGGCAGGCGTTTTAATGACGATACGGCCGTACTCACCCCCGAAATCTGGAACCCCGACACAGGCCAATGGCGCACGCTAGCCGACATGGCCGTGCCGCGCACCTACCATTCCATCGCTTTGCTTTTACCAGACGGCCGCGTTTTGTCGGCCGGTGGTGGCTTGTCCGGGGGAAATCCTTCAGTGAACCATTTAGACGGCCAAGTTTATTCACCACCTTATCTCTACAATGCAGATGGGAGCTTGGCAACTCGGCCAGTGATTGTGAGCGCTCCTTCGGTTATCTCTAGCGGTGAACAGTTTGCCGTAAACACCGATGCAGCAATCGCCAGCTTTAGCCTGATTAAAATGTCATCCACCACGCATCAAGTCAATACAGACCTGCGCTTCTTAGATGTAGACTTTGTGGAAAGCGGCACCAACAGCTACCTGCTTGATGCCCACAGCAATCCAAACGTCCTGTCTCCCGGCTACTACATGCTGTTTGCTGTTAATGCCCAGGGTACGCCTTCAGTTTCACAAATTGTGCAGGTTTCTACAGCCAACACGCCTAAGGTGGAAAACCTTGGTCAGCAAAGCATTATTGCTGGGCAGGCGATCTCAATTCAAGTCAACGCCACCGATCCTAATGGCGACACGTTAACCTATAGCGCAGAGGGTTTGCCGAACGGTATCGCTATCAATGCCCAAACGGGTGAAATCAGCGGTGTGGTTCCGGTTAATGGCACCGGTGAATTTGAAGTTGGAATTTCTGTAACCGACGGCCAATATACCAGCTCAATTTTGTCATTTTGGTCTGTGGGCATTCGCCAAGCGGAGGCTGGGACCGTGGTGATTGACCAAGCTGATGCCAATACGTGGCACACCGTTAATTTGCAGTACAGCTATACCAACCCAATTGTTGTCATGGGGCCAGCCTCATACGATGATGCAGACCCGTTAACGATTCGGGTTAACAATGTAACTGCTACCAGCTTTGAGTTCCAAATTGATGAATGGGAATATTTAGATGGTACGCACGGCACCGAAACGATTAGCTATATTGTGGCTGAGGAAGGTGAATACACCCTGCCTAATGACGCCATGCTCATTGCGGGGAAGACGGATAGTGTCACAGAAGCGTTCCGCGCGGTTTCTTTCTCCCAATCGTTTGGCAGTACACCCATTGTCTTAGCTCAGGTCGGATCGGTCAATGAAGCAACGGCCGTTACCAACCGCATTCGCGACGTCGCCACCAACCAATTCGAAATCAAACTCGAAGAAGAAGAAAATGAAGACGACGTCCACCTTGGCGAAACAATCTATTGGATTGCGATTGAGCCAAGCGTTGAGGCAGGTTTATTTGAAGCAGCGAACACCGGTGTCGTTGTCGACGAGGTTTGGGAGAGCGTTTCATTTGCTCAAACATACAGCACAAATCCCATTTTGATTGCCACGATGCAAACCCATGATGGGGGAGACACCAGCACCATCCGATATCGTAATTTAACCAGTAGCGATATGGAGGTGTATCTTGAGGAAGAAACTTCGGCAAATACTGAAATTGGTCATGTCGATGAAGCAGTAGGTTATCTGTTGATTGAACCCACAATGGGGGCTACGCCGTTTGGGCAGTTGAGCAATCTGGCCCCTGTCTTTAGCGGCACGATTAGTGATGTAACGGCCGTTGCTGGCGAAACCCTCCGCATCGACGTCGAAGCGACAGATCCTGAAGGAGATTCGCTGACTTATTCGGCCACAGGTTTGCCTTCGACCGTCTCAATTGATAGTGACAATGGGGACATTTACGGCACGGTTCTGCAGGGCAATGCGGGCAGTTATGCTGTTACGGTTTCCGTGAGCGATGGCATTCAATCGGTTGATATGAGTTTCAATATCATCATTACGGATGCTTCTGGTAGCTGGGTGGATTATGCGGATGAAACCGGCAGCCGTCTTGTGGCAACCAACAACAGCTTTGAAAAAGATACGGCCGTTGGCGATCTTAACAACGACGGCTGGGATGACATCATTGTCGTCCATAAAAATGCGTTTGATGCGATAGGTGGGCAAGCGGACTCGCTCTTAATGAACGTGGACGGGGTTTTAACCGACCAGACATCAACCTACGCCGCCGAATTTTTAAGTAACATGACTGACGCTCGCGACGTTTTGATTGCGGACATCGACGGCGACGGCTGGTCTGATGTGATTGTGGCCTCAACCTTTGAAGATCCGCCAGTGCTTTATCGCAATCAAGGTGAAGATGCTGGCGGCAACTGGCTAGGCTTGGTTGACGAAAGCAGCCGCTTACCAAACACATTTGATACCGGCACCGTTCAGTTTTGTGCTGTCACCTCTGGGGATGTAAACGGGGATGGCCATGAAGATATTTATTTCACCAACTACGCCTTTGACGGTGGTGCCAAGGATGTGCTGCTCATCAACGATGGCAGCGGCAACTTTACGGAAGAGAGCCAAAGCCGTTTGGGTGACTTCCGCTGGTCTGCGTTTGGTACGTCTGTTCAGATTCTAGATATGGATGGGGATAGTGACCAAGATATTCTCAAGCTATCGGCTGAATACGCCGTTGACCCTTGGGGGCACCCCGGTTTGTTTACGCTGTTTAACGACGGCACGGGACACTTCCCAACTTATCATGAAATTCCAACCAGCGCGGCATATATGATGATGGCGGCTGATTTGAACAATGATGGCCTGCCGGACATCTACATTCAGGATGATGCGCAGGATTATATTGCGCTTGGGGATAGCGTGACGGCAGACACGGCCGTTAACTTCACCCAGTGGGACATGACCTCCATCCGCACGGACGACCACGGCGGGAACTTCCGTCTTGAAGATATCGACCGAGACGGTGATCTTGATCTGGGGATTGCTGACGTCGATACGATGTGGCCCCCGTGTGATACGGGTGCGTCAAGCTATCGCAAGCTCACCCTGTTTGAAAACGATGGCACAGGTCAAATGCAAGATCCATTTGGCGGCGCAGCACAAGTTTGGAGCCACAACACCTTTGACTTTGAATTTGTGGACATCGATCGGGATGGCAATCTAGACATCTTTGCGGCGCAGTGTGCTGGGTTTGCCGTTTACATGAATACGGCACCCCCTTCAAGCAATCAGCCCCCCATTTTGACGCAACCCGTTGACCAGACAAACGCTGAAGGCAGCACCGTTTCGGTCAGCATAGTTGCCAACGATGGGGATGGTGACAGCTTGACCTACTCAGCCATTGGCCTGCCAGCCGGGTTGAGCATCAACACCTCAACCGGAGAAATTTCAGGCAGTTTAGATTTTGCCAGTGCCGGTAGCTACTTGGTGACCGTTTCCGTCACAGATGGCTCGCTGGGTGATTCAGCCAGCTTTAACTGGACAATTACCAATACCAACCAAGCGCCTGTCGTTACCAATCCGGGCAACCAATCAACCGAGGAAAACACGGCCGTTTCCCTTCAAATAAGCGCCTCTGATGCAGATGGAGATAGCTTAAGCTACTCAGCCACAGGCTTGCCAGATGGATTAAGCATGGCCACCTCGACTGGTGAAATTAACGGTACGCCTACTGTTATTGGCACATTCAATGTCACCGTCACTGTATCAGACGGCACCGACAGCGCGTCAGCCAGCTTTGATTGGGAAATCACCGAGACACCCGTTATTGAAAGCCAAATTCTCTACATCGGGATGGCTGGCAACGGCTCTGTTGGCGGGGTCAGTTTTGCCGATGAAGATATTGTGGCCTACGACTATGCCACCGACACATGGAGCATGTTCTTTGATGGGTCAGATGTGGGTTTGGCCGTTAGCGGTAATGCGGATGTGGACGCGTTCCATGTCCGTGATGACGGCACTATCTTGATGAGCATCCGCGCCACAGAGACTTTGCCAGATGTGGGTGAAATTCTAAACACTGATTTGGTGCTCTTTACCCCAACCAGCACTGGTGAAACCACGGCTGGGACCTTCTCGATGTACCTTGACGGGTCGGATGTGGGCTTAGCCAGCGGTGGTGAAGATATTACGGCCGTTTATGAACTGGCTAATGGTGACCTGATCATCTCAACCGTTGGCGGCAGCTTTATCAGCGGCCCCGGCGCTAACCAAGACGAAGATTTACTTCGCTTTAGCGGGACCTATGGCGATGCCACGTCCGGTACGTGGACCCTCTACTTTGACGGCACCAACGCCGGAATGACCGCCAGCACCGAAGAGTTCTATGCCCTTTCGATTGATGAAAATGGCTCTGACCTCTACTTTGCCATGCGCGGGGCGTTTGATCTGGAAGGACTCGTTGGCGGCGCGGCTGATATCGTGCTGTGTGAAGATGCGCTCACCGACACTTGTGCGTATAGCTACTTCTTGCAAAGCAGTGTCAGCGGTTTAAGCGGTAGCATCGACGGCATGACGCTTCAAAACACCACCAGCGAACCACCTCCACCAAACGATCCACCATCTATTGTCAACCCTGGTGATCAAACCAACGATGAGGGTGAGACAGTTTCTCTAGCTATTTCAGCCTCGGACGCGAATGGAGATGGTTTGAGCTATTCAGCTACAGGCTTGCCAAACAGCGTGAGCATCAACAGCAGTACAGGTGAAATATCTGGCTTACTTACCTACGAAAGCTCAGGCAGCTACACCGTTACTGTAACTGTCGATGACGGTGAGGATACGGCGAGCACCACCTTCAATTGGATCGTCAACGATGCTGAACCGCCAGCCGGTAGCGACATCATCTACCTCAGCTCGACCAGCGGCGGAAATTTAGACGGCTTTAACTTCCAAGATGAAGATATCGTCGCTTACGATACCGTTTCAGGCAGCTGGAGCCTCTACTTTGATGGCTCAGATGTTGGCTTTGGTGGCAACAGCGCCTTTGATACCGACGCTTTCCACGTTCGGCCTGATGGTTCAATTTTGATCAGCATTCGAGCGGAAGCGGACTTAGCGGGCTTTGGGTTAGTTGATGATAGCGACATTTTACTCTTCACCCCGACCAGCACAGGTGACACAACAGCTGGGACATTTACCATATATTTTGATGGGTCAGACGTTGGTTTGGATAGCGGCGGTGAGGATATTACGGCCGTTTATGAGACAGCCTCGGGTGACCTTATCATCTCCACCATTGGCTCGAACAATGTCGGCACACTGGGCACCAATCGAGATGAGGATTTACTCCGCTTCTCCGGCACATTTGGTGACACAACCGCCGGTACGTGGAGCCTTTACTTTGATGGGTCGGACGTAGAGTTGACCGACAGCACCGAAGAGTTCTACGGTGTAGATGTCAATGAGGCAACTGGAGACGTGCTGATGGCCCATCGCGGAGCGTTCTCCGTTACGGGGGCGTCAGGTGGTGCCTCTGATATTCTTGGCTGTTTCGCCGCAACCACTGGGGCAAACACAGCGTGTTCATACGCCATGTATCAAATTGGTGTAGATATTGGCTTTGATGGCGAAGCAATCGACGGTCTGAGTGTTATACGGCCGTAAATGTAAATAGCTGCTATTCATAGCTATCCGCAATAATTTAGAGGATTAGATTTTATGTCAAATAATCTAATCCTCTTTTTCATTAATTCAAGATGAGAAAAAAGATGGTAAACTTTAGCCTCAAGAAGGTTTGTAAGAAATGATGCGTAAAGTCTTGCCCCATTTGTTACTGCTATTGTTGACCAACATCACTGAGAGAGTATCAAAGCCATTTCAATAAGCCAACTCTACTGGCGGCTTCAATAGTAGCATTTGTATCGTGAGTAAAGGTTGTGTCGAATGAATCACGGATTCTTATGCTATAAGCGGTTAGGGCTATTTTGCCTTTTCCTAACTGCCTGTGTTTTAACGTTTTCCCCTTCTCAAACGCCGATTGTTCAAGCAACAGCAGACCACCAACAACAAGCTGTCTCGAGCCAAGTTTTTAGCTCGAATCAAATTCTGCGTGAGTGGTGGACTGACATTGAAGGTGAGCAGATCATGGATCTGACCGGGCATCCTAATTTCCCTGAAACACCATCAGATTTTGATTTCCTGCCTACCTTTGAAACCCCAAGCGATTGGGAAAACAATTACGGCACGCGCATGCGAGGATTTTTAGCACCCCCTGTGGACGGGCTGTATACCTTTTGGATTGCGGGGGACGATCAGGCCGAACTGTGGCTAAGCAGTAATTTAGATCCAGCGGAAGCTGTCCGAATTGCCAATGCGCCCAGTCCAACTAATTCCCGAGAATGGGATAAGTTTCCTGAACAGCAGTCTATGGAAATTTCGCTCAAAGCAAATCAGGTTTATTACATTGAAGCTTTGATGAAAGAAGCAACAGAAAGCGATCATTTGGCAGTCGCCTGGCGTATTCCAGGCAGTGATCTTGAGATAATTGATGGCGCGTATCTTTCCCCTTTAACACGGCCGTTACAAAATGTAGGCTTAAATGGACTGGCTACCCAATCCTCAACCCGTGCCAGCGTTATTACCTATGATGCCAGCAACGCCATTGATGGCAACACAGATGGCGACAGCACCAATAACTCAATTACACATACAAATAACGATCAGCAGGCCTGGTGGGAGGTTGATTTAGGTTCAGCATACTATCTCGACGCGGTCCGCTTATGGAACCGAACCGATTGTTGTGAGGCTCGTCTGGCTAACTTCTATATTCTGGTTTCTGAGGAGCCGTTTAGCTCTAAATCGCTGAATGAGACCTTGACCCAGCCCGGTGTACGTGCCTTCTTTTTTGATGGTCAGGCTAGCCGAACTGAGAACTTTTTTATCCGAACCGCCGGGCGGTATGTGCGGGTGCAGCTTTCAGAGCAAAATTTTTTAAGTTTGGCTGAAGCCCAGATTTGGGGAACGGCCGTTGCGAACGAGGCGTGTGAAGGGTTGCAGCAAGAAGCGGAAAACGGCCGTTATTTCGGTGCTTTTGAAGCGGGTATTGACGCTCAAGCCAGCAATGGCTTTTATGCCCACGTCCCCGAAGATAGCCCCTTTGAATTTTTCGATGGCCCAAATGACAACTATATGAACTATTGTGTCACCGTAGCCGTAGCGGGTCTATATCAAATCAATACCCAAATTTATGCTGCAGATGGGGGTAGTAACTCCTTCTATGTCACCATTAATGACGAACCCGTCGAGGGCATCACCTGGAGTTTTGACCCGATTACGGGGATTTATGCTGAAGATTATGTATCCGATACGGGTGTTGATCCCTACCAGTTTGTCATAGCAAGCGGCGATCACGACCTGAAATTTTATCAACGGGAAGACGGGTCAAGGTTAGATTGGTTTGAGTTTGAGCTGGTGAATGCTCAGCCGCTTTTGGCGAATGTGGGTGACCAAACCAACATCATTGGTGAAACGATTTCACTACAAATTGTAGCTACTGATGCTGAAAATGATACGCTCACCTTCGGGGCAGCAGGCTTGCCAGACGGCCTCAATATTAATCCACAAACTGGCTTAATAACCGGGATGGTCACCACAATCGACGAATTCGATGTTGAGGTCACCGCCGAGGATGGCAGCAGCGGAACCGCGACTACGACATTTAAATGGACGGTAACGGACGTGCCCAATATGCCGCCAATGATTGCCCCAATTGATGACCAAACCAATGTTGTTGGGGAAGCGGTGCAGTTAGAAATTGAGGCGGTAGACGGTGACGGTGACCCCCTGACTTATTCAGAAACAGGCCTGCCTGCTGGTCTTATGATTGATGAAGAGAGCGGTGTGATTTCTGGGGTGCTGACCACTGTCCAAACTCGGAATGTGACGATCACTGTGATGGACGATCAGGGGGGTGAAACGAGCACTTCATTCCAATGGACGGTCACAGAACCTCCCAACACGCCGCCCGAACTAACGCAGCCAGATGATCAAGAAACAATCGTAGGTGAAACGGTTTCGCTGCAAATTGTGGCCACTGACCTTGATAATGATCCGCTGCTTTTTGACGCGACTGGCTTACCAACCGGACTGGATATTGATCCTGATGATGGTTTGATTTCCGGTGCGGTAACGGCCGTTGAGACCACGATGGTGACAGTGACTGTTTCGGATGGAGAAGGCGGTGAAGATAGCACAAGTTTTGAATGGGTCGTCACTGAAGTGCCAAATCGAGCACCGGAGATTGAAAATCCGGGGAATCAGACGGATCAGCAAGGGGATTTTGTATCGTTGTTCATCTCGGCATCTGATGCAGATGATGATCCCTTAGTGTATGGGGCGGCTGGCTTACCAACTGGCCTCACGATTGATAGCCAAACGGGCGAAATCTCAGGGGAATTAACGGCCGTTGGCACCTTCCCTGTGACCGTATCAGTAGATGATGGCCAAGAAAGCGCCGAAGCGATGTTTGTGTGGACTGTGGCATCACCCGATCCGCCAGTGGTTGGGGATGTCGTGATTCATTTACCCTTAATGACGCGCAACGTTAGGCTTGATGAACCAAACAATAGCTGTGACCAAGCTTATCCCATCCAGGCCGATGCGACCTTTAGCTTTTTGCATGAGGATGGAGAGGATTGGTATGCGTTTACATTAACCTCTGCGCGAACGGTGCAGGTGCGCCTGACAAATTACAATGCCCCGGGTCAAATCATTGTGTATAGTGGGGCCTGTGGCAGCTTGACGTTCCTGCAGAATAACGGCAACTTTTCAGCAACAAAAATCATCAATTTACCTAATTTGGGTGCAGGCACCTATTACGTTCGCGTCATCACGGACGGCAATTATAACGAGACAACCCCTTACAATTTAATTGTGGATTGATAGATTTAAGACTTAAGGTATGGAAAGGAAACGCCAGCGTGAGTGAGTACGGCCGTTCCCTGCGGCTGTGGGTGCTTTTGGTAAGCATAGGCTAAGGCTTGCTCAACGGTTTCAAAATACGTAAATCCCATTTCGGCGGCGTCAACGGCCGTTAAGCCATTTGACACAAGGCAAATCTCAAACCGTTTTTTGAAACGACCAATACAAATGGCAAAAATGGCCGTCATTAAATCATCAAGCTCCCCTGATTTGTATTGTTGGTAGAGTTGGTCTGGATCCATGCCAATTCGCTGGGGGTAGTTGGCGTAGGCGCTGTGGCGGTCTCGGGCATCCGACAACACAATTAACGTGCCGCCCTCTTCCAAAATCAATTCACCACCCCAGATTGCATTTGCCGTTTGCCACATATCAATATCTTTGGGATAGCTATTGGCCAGCACTATCGGATATTTTCGATCTGTAGGAATGCCGTACACGTCACGAGCAATTGCCACGCCAGCTCGATGCGCTTCAATAAAATCGCCAGCCACACAGGCAAAAATGTCCTCCTCTCGCGTTGGAATAATATTGACAATAAAATCTAGGCCTACGCAATCAGCCACAAATTGTTCCAAATCGCGCCGCAGCGGGGAGTTAAGATTGCCGACTAAATTCTCATGGATATCAGCCTCTTGGGCGTGGAATGATTCAACCGTTTGCCGACCGCTAACACCCGGCAAAATGATCTTAGCGCCACCGCTGAACCCAGCATCCATATGGGGTACAATTTGCCCAATCCCCACCCGAACATCTGCTTTGGCAGCGGATTGATTGATGTAGGCTGGAATGCCGTTGCCTGATTCACCCATGTAAACAAGGGGCACATCATCACACGATTCATTGATAATGGTGTAGTTTTGCGCAATGCTGGGGCCAACTTTTTGGACAATTTCTTTCTGAGTCATGGGACGGTGGGTGCCAAGCGCCATCACAATCACGATTTGCTCGTTTGGAATGCCAACTTCATGTAGTTCTGCTAACAACAGCGGGAGGATGATGTGTCCAGGGGTAACCCGACTGACATCGTCGATGAGCAGGGCCACGGTTTGCTCAGGGGTCACTAGCTGGCTTAACTTTTGGGTGCCAATGGGGGCCTTAATGGCTTGCTCAATAATGGTTTGGGGTGAGGCGGGCGGGGTGACGCTTAACGGCCGTAAAACAGCCCCAAGCTTCTCGTCAGGAATGTTAAATTCAATTTGTTGAGTTAATCCAGTGGATAAAGTGATTTGCATGCCCCGAATTTTAACGTGGGTTGAAGCAAATTTCATAGTCCAAAGCTATCTTAGAATTTTTATTGATTTTCTTTACGAATACACATCCCCAATCATGTGCAGTTTCACGGTGTAGGCTGAGCCACGACCGGCGCGGCTTTCAGCTAAAAGTTGACCCTTATGCGCATCAACAATTTGCTTAACGCTGTCTAAACCGATGCCCGGGGCAACCGCTTGCCTAGTTTGAACTGAATGATCCTGTTCAAGGTTAAATAGAAAAGAGACCTCTTCCTCAGTAACTGCATTTCCGTTATGCATCACGATTAGAACAAAATCGAGACCCTCTGTATAGGCATCAACCGAAACGCAGCCGTTCGTAGGTGCATCTTTTAAGCTGTGACCAATCAAGTTGTAAACCATCAAACAAAAACAGTCTGCATGCACATCTGCAAAGACCTCATTTGAAAATAAGCGTAAATCTAAGTCGATCATTTTGCTTTGTGCGAGGGGCATGAGTTGTGCAACAATCTGCGTTAATAAGGGGGCCACATTTGTGCGGGTGGTTTGAACCGGATGCGTTGAATTTCTTTGAAACGTCGTGGTGGTGTTTTTGCTGACCCAGACAGCATTATATTTTTTAGAATGATTCAGAAAAAGATTAAACATGTGGCTTGGCTCCTATACCCAACTTTGTGAGTTGTACTGCTTGCTTGGCTCTCGTTGTCGTCAGCGATTTTCAAAAAATCACATCAACACAATGCAGTATAGAATGTTGTCTTAACAGTGAATATAACAATCTTTTCCCATAGACATAGTCAAATAGTCCTACTTTGGTAGTTCAATTGTGAAGGTGCTGCCTTTCCCGAGGTAACTTTCTACGAAGATATCCCCCTTATGAGCCTCAACAATGGTTTTGACAATGTACAGACCAATACCCGCCCCGCTAATTTTGCTTTGCTTTGCATTGGCGGTTCGGTAGTGGAGGTTAAACAGGCGGGCGATATTTTCTTGGCTAATGCCCATCCCGTTGTCCGAAATTTGCACAATCAAATGTTCATCGGTTGTGTAGGCTTTAATTTCAATCACGCCACCGTCTGGGGTGTATTTTACGCTATTAGAGAGCAAGTTGTAGCTGACCTGCCAGAAGCGTTGGGGATCAACGGGAATAACAAGCGGGGATGGTGGCAGAATAAGGCGCACTATTAAATCTTTCTTTTGAATATTACTTCCCAAAGCCTCGATAGTCTTAGTAAGGATGTCACCAACATCGCTTGGTTTGATTTGAAGATGAAGCTGTCCATTATTTAATTTATCAACCGTTACAAGGTCGTTGATTAGAAAATCAAGATGTTTTGATTGCTCAATAATTGAGTGAAGCATCTCATCCCTAGCTTGGGGTTCTTGGACTCCATTTGCGGATAAGAGTAAGGAGGCGTATCCCATGATGGCTGAAAGCGGGTTTCGCATATCGTGGGCGGCCATTGAGAGGAATACCTCTTTGATATTGAGCGTTTGGGTTAATGTTTGATTGGTTTTATCGATTTCGTTACGCAGCAGGTAGAGGGTGTTTTTTTGCTGCGTGAGCTGTTGATGTGCCACGCCTAATTCTGTTTGATCTTGAATAAGTAAAAATAAACCCGCTTGTTGATTGTTGAGACGCTGTTTGGTGATTTCAAAGTTTAGGTAACCTGTAGACCCGTCGGGCAATGTGCGGTTGATGTGCTGGAGTTGAAACTTGGGGCGCTGGTCGTGCAGAACGGCCGTTAATTCAGACTCCGTCCCCATAAACTCCCACAGCGCCTCTTGAAGCGGCAAGCCTACAACACTGTCTGTCTCAGGGGCAAGAAGGGCTTTAAAGTTCGCTGATATTTCTAAAATATTAAAAAATTGATCTGTGATAGCAAAAGCAAAGACTTCACTGTCTAAAATGGCCCGTGCGATATTTAAACTGATAGGGGCTCGGGCGTTATTGTTGTTGAACAGTTTCATAATTTCCCCGCTAAATTGAGCGCCATCTGTGAGAATAGATAGTTGACATTTTCTCCAGTTTTTGCGCTTGTGAGGTAAAAAGGAATACCAAAAAGGGTGGAAATTTCAGAGATTTCCGATTCGGAAATTGCTCGTTCATCGATAAGGTCTGATTTATTACCGACAAAAATTATTTCAATATCCGGGTCCATTTCTTGTAACAGTTGAGTGTAGACAATCATTGCCTTTATCGTTTCTACCCGAGTCAGGTCGCAGGCAATAACCGCGCCTGTTGCCCCAGAAATATAGCTTTTCGTGACGTGTTGGAACGCCTCGCCCCCCGCTAAATCCCAAATGTAAAAATCAAAGGCGGTGCGGTCGGTTTCCACTTTTTTCCGAGAGATTTTTGCACCAATTGTTGAAAGGTATTTGTCATCAAAGCGGTTTTCAACAAACCTTTTGACAAGACTTGTTTTCCCCACCGAGAAATCACCAAGAATACAAATTTTTTGGCGAATTTCAGGCTTGCTCTCTGTAATGGAATCGCTAACGTCTTCAGTGACGTCTGATTGGTTTGTTTGTTGGACCATACTTTTCCCCTCTTGTGATGGACACATAACATTAGGGTCAATGTTCAAATAAGATAAACGAATTTCTGCTGCCTACGCGTTTTTTTTCGTCTGGTGTTTGTCGTCAAGTTCTAAAGTTAAAGCCAATGTTTCTAATTCGTGTGATAATGCTTTAAAAAGCTCATCGTTGACCTGATTTTTTTCAAAGCGCTGGTCAAAACGCAGGTGGAGATTGGTGATGAAATTTTGGCAAACCCGTCGAAATTTCTGAGGATGGGTGCCTGTGATAACGGCGGCTAGATAAACTTTTACGCCGTTATGCAGCAGAATTCGATGGTTACCATACTGTATTTCTTGGAGGCCGAATGAATCGCCATCGGGCAAGAAGCTATCTTTTACAAAATCCCGAACGGCCGTTAACATGCCGCTGATCAGGCCTGAATCATCTTCTTCATCAATCTCTTTTGACCAATGCCCCATTAACAAGCCAGAGTTGGGTTGAATTAGAAATAGCTCATCGACAGCAAAGGGCAGCGCGTCGCGCAAAATCATTTCGGATGGCTCGATGCCCCGAATTCTGGCCCAAAAGCTAGAGACGATTTTATCGGGGCGGCTGGCTGCTCGAATTTGTGAATCAATTCGATTTTGCAAATCGCGCATGAAGTCTGAAATAGCTTGCCTAACGGATTGAAGAATGATTGGAGAGAGGGCTTTTACCAATGATTCCTTTTCATTCTCAATTTGATAATGGATCGCCTTGCCCAAAATCGGGCCGAGGGCTTGCGTAATTTTCTCGGGATGTTCATGAGCCGCCTTGCCAAATAGCATGGCAAACTCTTGCTCAAGCCGCTGGTTGAAATACGCTTTTTGCTTGGCTATTTTGACCTCAAGTTGATCAACGTTTTGTTGCAACAGCTTTTTTTGCCCAACGTGAGCTACGCCCAATTGCTGGTACGCATTTTTCATAAACGCAATGTTTTCTGAAATTTCTGAGGCTAACTTGGATAATTCGGCCGTGTCTAACTCAAGCTTTTTAAGACGTGCCCACTCTTCGTTTAATAAAATCATGCGAATTTGGGCTAACTCATCGCCGTTTTTGGCTTGAGCGGCTGCTAAGAATGGGACAGTGTCAAAAATTGACGCACTCATTCGTTGAGCCCGTGCTGCAGCTGTGAACCGAGTTGAATGAGCAAATTCCCTAGTTGATGCTGGTTTTGGACCATTTTTTGGTCAACGGCCTGTGTGAGTGTCGCCTGTTCGTCGATTTTAACCAGCAATGCCTGCTCAAGTTGTTCAACTTTTTGGCTTGATTGGGCCTCAATTTGGGACAACTCATTTTTTAATTGAGCATTTTCAGCTTGGAGGGTTTGAATTTGGCTCTGGAGTTGAGATTCTAGCGTTTGCCTCTCAGCATTAAGCGATTGCTTCCACTCGATTTGAGTGGCTTGCTGTGTCTGTAAAGTGGCTTCGAGCTGTTCAAGGCGTTCTTCAATAGATTTGGCCGTGGTGCCAAATAAAATATCGCGTAGGTTTGCTAGCTGGTTTTCAGGTGAGGTATGGTGTTCGATAGGCGCATCGGTGTTTGTAATCACGCCATTTTCCATTGTTGTGTTTGATGATTTACTCATATTTCTTCCAATAATGTGCTGTGTCTCGTCAATCTTAAGTAATTTTCAACAAATATCTTGACTATAAAATTGGGCCATGAAAATCAGTTTCAGGAGAACTAAAACTTAGACGAAGCTGTTTGATTTCAAGATGCTTTTTGATCCCCAATTTGAGGACCTAGAATTGCTTAAAGTACCGATACAGTTTTGCCCTTGATATACGATTAAAGGTCACACCACAATGAATGTTTCTTTCTCATTACAGTTGATCTTTAGACTACGAAATATTAATTTGGTCACATTTTGGTTAATTCTTGTATGAAAATAGCGTCGTGCGGGAACCGGGGATTCTTACCTAGGTCTATTCTAAGCGACTGCTTTTTGTTTGCATAAATGATTGGCGAGGAATTGGGCACCGACGCGTTCTGCCCAGAATTGGGGTTGAAGCAGAGAGACGCTTTCCACAAAGCCACCGTGCCCACCATGTTCTGTGAGAATTGTGGTCAAGGCTGGATTTTGGAGCAGGTCGTAGGGGATGTCGGTTGGGTCGAAAAAGGGATCATCTTTTGAGCGAAGAATGAGGGTTGGTTTTGTGATGTTTCCAATAAAGTTTTTGGAACTGCTTTTGTCGTAATAATCCTGACCGTCTTTGAAGCCGTTAATGGGTTGCCACGCATCATCAAACTCACGGAATGTTTTGGCAGAAAGAGCTGCATCAACATCAACAAACTGCTCGTAAAGATGTCGATTCTTTCGGGCTTTGCTTTTGAGTGATTGTAAGATTTTAGTCATGTAGAAAGGCCCAGTTGTTTCCATGATCGAGGAGCCTAGCCCAAGATCAAAAGGGGGTGAAATGGCAACGGCCGTATCGACAAAACGGCTGTTTTCCCCCATATACTTTAACGTGACGTTGCCACCGAGCGAAAACCCAATTAAGCCTTTGGGGACATTGGGGAAATTATCATTGAGCCATTCTAAAAGGAAGGTCACGTCATCCGTTGCCCCTGAATGATACAAAACGTGAGTGCGGTTCATTTCGCCACTGCAGGACCGAAAATTGAGCCCAACCGACCGAATGCCCTGTTTTGCCAATTGACGATAGATCTCTAGTGACAAACTTCCCCGAGCTGAGCCTTCTAAGCCGTGCAGCACCAATACCAGCGGGCTGGTTTCACCCAGTTCAGTCCACAACCAGCGATAGCCTGGAACAATTGGAAAATCAATGTCCACAAAATCACCGTCGGCTGTGTCGAGACGGGTGCGCTTAAAAGTAATGCCGCGCCCGCTGCTGAGCCTGCGCGTGAAGAAGGCTGCCATCGTTTGGGCGTGGGGGCCTTTGATTAATGATGGGGGATGAAAGGGAGGAATACTGTTCACTGAAAACTCCAATCACTCAAACTGCCCGTGGCGCCCGGCACCGTCTGAGAATTTTTGGGCACCGCTGATACCTTCTGCATAAACGGCCGTTACGCTACGTTCAAACTCATTCTTTAAGGCATCTTCAAGGGATAAATCCCACTGCTGATAAACGGAAAGGCGATCTAAACGCAAACAGGTTTGGGGAAATTTGGCTAGCTGTTGAGCCAGCTCAATCGCAGCCTGTTGACTTTTCCCTTTTGGAACAACGCGATTAGCAAGCCCCATTTGATATGCTTCTTGGGCTGCAACTGGCCGTCCCGTCAGGATAAGGTCAAGCGCACGACTTTGTCCAATCAGACGTGGCAGTCGCACCGTGCCCCCATCAATTAGAGGCACACCCCAGCGGCGACAGAAAACACCCATAATGGCATCCTCTTCCACGACGCGCATATCGCACCAAAGGGCGAGCTCCAATCCACCAGCAACAGCATAGCCAGATATTGCGCCGATGACCGGTTTGGACAGCACCATACGTGAGGGACCCATTGGCCCATCTCCCGGCCATGCTAAATGATTGCGTCGCGATTCATCGGCAAACGCTTTGAGGTCCGCCCCAGCACAAAAGGTGCTATTGGCACCCTCAAAAACGCCCACTGAGGCCGACTCATCAGCATCGAACGCGCGGAAGGCGTTTGCGAGGGCCTCCGCTGTGGGTTTATCAACGGCATTGCGAACGTCAGGCCGATCGAGGGTAATGATGGTGATATCTTCTTTTTTCTTGACTTGAACAGTCATGATGAGCTCCTCATACCCGCAGAAATAAGCCCTAAGCCTGCTCCCATAAAGGCACCGATGATGCTCCAATTTGGAAGTTGCTGAATAACCCACTGAATCTCTTCGAGCGTGAATTCGGGACCGTGGTTGTGTAGACCTGTTTTAAGTGCCATGAACATTAATGTTAACCCAACGGCCGTTAATCCAACAACAATCCCCGCCATCGTTGCAAATGTGAGCCACTGCCACAGCTTGTGAAAAACAAGGTTGCTCGGCCGCTGGAGCAGGTGGAGGCACAATACGGCCGTTGAGCTAACCGCCATTGAAACAACAAAAACTAAATGACCTTCAAAAGGAATCCAAACAAGCGCATAGAGGCCCCAAAGGATGGTAATTGTTTGTAAATAAGGAACTCTTTGAGGAAGTCGCATCATAATAGATTTTTGTGTTGCGCAAGCAATCGCAAGTTTTCAGACTGTGCAAACTGGCACAGTGCAGACACCAACCAAATCATAAAAATATATTTAAAAATTATATTGGATTTTCACTAGATGAAGGTATTCATGGCTACAGAGGGAGGGATGTTTTATACGGTCATTCATCAGATGCTCGGATTGACAGACGATTAAAGCGAAAAGTGAAAAGTAAATCAGGCTTTGTACCTTTCACTTTTCACAATTCTAGCCACATATAACTTTTGAATAGCGCGGTGATAAATCACCCCGCAAAAGGTAAATGCGCCCTCTGGGCTTCAAAAAGCCCAAAGGGCGC
>JBCCFD010000082.1:0-22395 GCA_039029915.1 Chloroflexota bacterium | reverse complement strand
TTCAACAGGCAATGGGTGACTTGGGTTTAAAAAGCGTTGGAGGTGATATCCACGTTGGCCAAGGGCACCGAGACATTATTCTACGCAATATTGGTGGTAAGGTTACGGTTGAGCAGACTCAGGGTGATATCCGTCTTTATGGCAGCCTAAGCGCAACTGAGCATACGCTATCTGCCGACAGGGATATCATTTTACGTTGGCCTTCAAATGCCCCACTCAATTTGGTGGCTCATGCACCAAAGATTAAAAATCGGCTCCCTCTTGAAAAGGTTATTGAAAATGAGGATGGCATTGTCGGCTCAATAGGGGATGGAAAAACACATCTCACCTTGAATGCAAACGGCCGTATTATTCTCAACGAGGAGCAATTGGTCGACGCCCGCTGGGAAATGCCTAATGACTCTGACTTTAATTTCGACTTTTCGTTTGATTTAGAGGGCATCACCAATCAACTTCGAGACCGATTTAGCACCGAGATCAACCGTTTTAGCTCTGAAATCGAATCCAAACTCGGACCAGACTTTGGAGAGGAGCTTTCTGAGCGCCTCTCCCAAAAATTAGAGCGGGCCGCCAATCGTGTAGAACAAGCCGCCTCAAAAGCTGCTCAACAAGCAGAACGATCGGCAACTCGCGCAACGGCTAAAGCGGAACGAGCCGCACAGCGCGCCCGTCGGCAGGCTGAATACACCACCCGCCGCTCACCTGGCCGCCCACCCGGAAGTGGCAAATCAGCAAACCCGCCTTCACAACCTTCAACAACTGAGGAAAAACTTGAAATCCTCAAGATGGTCGAGAAAGGTATCATCACACCAGATGAAGCCGCTACCCTGCTTGAAGCTTTAGGGTAACTATTCTTCAATTTATGCGGGAATAGCCTTTGAGGTTTTATATGTTTTAGGGGTTTTTCAGTATTTCGGGTAATTCGAAACTAATTTTCTTTTTACCTAAACCTCGAAGAATTCCAAATGAATGGGGGATGAGGTCTTATGACCTACCCTCCCTTCTCCCATTCATTTTTCAATTTATAAGCAGCAAACAAAAATTCATGGTTTCACGATGACTGCAACTGTAAAAATCGAGAATTTAGAAAAAATTTATATCGCCAAACAGCGACAGGGTCTCTTTAAATCAACCAAAAAAGAAATTCCGGCCTTGAAAGGGGTTTCCTTCGATATTGCACCGGGGGAAATTTTTGGTCTTTTGGGCCCAAACGGGGCCGGCAAAACAACCTTAATCAAGTGCCTCACAACCCTTTTACTGCCAACTTCAGGCCAAGCGTGGATAAACGGGTACGAGCTAACGAAAGAAGATAACGCCATTAGAGCCTCTGTTGGCACGATGCTCATGGGTGAGCGGGGTCTTTATTGGAAGCTTACGGGTCGAGAGAACCTTGTATTTTTTGGCTCTCTATATCATTTAGATCCCGCCCAGAGAAGAGCGCGGGCCAATGAAATTATTGAGTTACTCAATATCGGTGACATCGCTGACAGACCCGTCGAATCCTATTCATCGGGCCAAAAAATGAAGCTCGCCTTTGGTAAATCGTTGATTAATGACTCTCCCTTGCTCATTCTGGATGAACCAACAAATACGCTTGATCTCCCATCGGCTCGGGAGCTGCGGGACATTGTACGCAAGCTCAATCAACAGGGTAAAACAATTATCTATACCACCCACATTATGGCTGAAGCGGAAACGTTATGCGATCGGGTCGCTATCATTGATCAAGGCTCGGTTATTGCGTTAGGCAGTGTGGCAGATTTAAAAACTTCGATTGGTCAAGACACGGTGATTCGCTTGGAAGGTGTTATCCCAAATAAGGCGAGTGAAGCGATTAATGGACTGAATGGGGTTAACAAAACGGCCGTTTCTGCTGTCAACGGCCATACCCAGCTCACCGTTGTTACACCGAACCAAACGGCCGTATTGCCGAACCTAATCCAAACGCTCAGTGCCCACGGTGCCGTCCTTCAGAAAATCACCCCTGAAGAAGTCACCCTTGAAGATGTTTTTATTGCCCACACGGGTCGCACCTTGGCGGAGGATACAAGAATTTCAGGCTAATCAGCTAATCAGCCGGTCAGCCATCAGTTGACTAGCTGAAAGAGCAACGTGCTGAAAGCTGAATTGCTAAAAACTATGCAAACCTTTACCTACACCCCACCAACACCTCGTCAAACGCTTTCGGCGGCGTTGGCAGAAACAAAAATACGGTTGATCAATGCCACCCGTTATCCCGGGCAAATGCTCATGGAAATTCTCATTCCCATTATTTTTGCGGCGATGCCCTTACTCCTGGGTCGTTCAACGGGTGGTGCAAATGCGGCCGTTTATTTTGAAGCCAACACCGGCACCGCCAACTTTGTAGCGTACATGCTGATTGGTTCCAACGTTTTTGCTATCGTTTCGTATGCTTTTTGGCATATTGCCCACTGGGTTCGGTTCGAGCAAGAAACCGGTACGCTTGAGGCCGTTTACACCACCCCCACGTCTAGCACAACTTTAGCTGCGGGGGTAGCTATTTACAGCGCCATTCGCGGCTTCGGCACGGCTATCATTGCCTATTTGCTGGGCTGTGCCATCTTTCGCGTCAATCCTTTTGAGGGGCAAGTCTTTCTGGCCTTACTTTTTCTGCTAATCGGGCTAGTGCCACTTTATGGGTTCGCCTTTTTATTTGGTGCCCTCGTTCTAAAAATTAAGGAATCCAATGCGCTTATTAATCTCATGCAGTGGGTGGTTAGTTTTTTGATGGGTATCTTTTTTCCAGTCACTGTCTTGCCAGCTGGTATTCGATTCGTAGCTCAGCTTTTCCCACCAACGTGGATGGTCAACGGCGTCCGCTCATCATTACTCGGTGTGGGTTACTTTCTTGAAAATTGGTATTTAGATTTTGCTGTCTTGTGGGCGTTCTTACTGTTCGTTCCCCTATTCTCAGTATGGGTATTTCAGCGGGTAGAAAATAATCTGCGTCGAAACGAAGGGATTGGCACATTCTAATGACAGCATTTAATCAAAATAGTTATCAATCCCCCTCAATTTCGGCTTCACTCAGCAGCTTTTGGGCAATGGTGCGCAAAGAGTTCACCATTATGCTTCGCTATCCGGTTGAATTTTTAGCCAGCTTTGTGCAGGTCTTTTTAATCGTCATTATCTTTACGCTGGCTGGCCTCATGTTTAGTCCTGAAGGGGCAGGAGGTGGTGCTTCCTCTGAAGTTACAGGGGTTGTTTCTTATGGCTTTATTCTCTTTTTGTTTTTGTCAGATACGCTTTGGAGCATTGGCTTTAACATTCGTCGAGAACAGAAACAGGGCACGCTTGAGCAAATTTATATGAGCCCGGCCTCAAAGCTGGCTGTCTTAGGCTCACGGGTCATTATTACGCTCATATGGACCTCAATTTTGTCCGTTGTAGCGGTCTGGCTTTTAACCAACCTGTTGGGTGATTTACCCATTCATAATATCGGTTTGGGGCTTTTCGTTTTGATAATGGCACTGTCAGGCACGTTTGGTACGGGGTTTGCGTTTGCGGCGTTGACGCTGCGGGTGAAGGAATCAGCCCAAACGGCCGTTAATCTGCTCCAATTTATGTTTATGATTTTTTGTGCCCCGTTTTTTGCCTTTTCAGCTTTACCTGAGCCACTCCTCTGGATTTCGCGCTCAATTCCTTTAGCATATGGCGTGGACTTGTTCCGCTCAACTTTGATGGGTTTCCCAAATGGATTCCCTGAATTAGCTCCTTTTGGTGTAGAATTAACCATAGTCACCCTATTTGGGATCGGTATGCCCATCTTAGGAATTTGGCTTTATCAGCAAGCGGAAAACCATGCCCGCCGAAAAGGAAGCCTATCAGAATATTAGATAAATGGTTGAACGTATTTTGGTAAATGATGTCGTTCATCCATTTACACCAAGGTACGAAATCCATGGCAGTTGTTGCTCATCCACAGAGCAATTCAAAAGATGGTCCTAGACCTATTAATATCAATAAAGATATTCCGCAGATCTTGCGTCTTTTGGAGTTGTGCTTTGGATCGGCGATCCATGGTGACGGCCGGCACATTTTAACAAGTGATAGCTTAAACCAATCACCCGCCTTTTTATGGCGTATGACGCCAGCAGCAGGCAAGTTGGCCCAGGGCATAGTTTGGGAGGTCAACGGCCGTATTGTGGGTAATGTCACCCTTCTGACAACTAAAGTGCCCGGCCGCTTCTTGATAGTCAACGTCGCCGTACATCCAGATTTTAGACGGCAAAACATTGCTAAGAATATGATGGTCGCGGTGACTCAGCAGGTTAAGAAACAAAAAGGACGGGAAATACTGCTGCAGGTGGTGAAATCAAACACAGCCGCCAATATGCTTTACCAATCGCTGAACTATGACAGATTGGGCAGTATCACGTCATGGTATACAAATTTATCCCGGATTCGGCGTATCGGGGTTGAGCCCCATATGCCTGAGATTCGAGAGTTGCGGTCAAAAGAGTGGCGCGAAGCTTATCGGCTGGACACCTCGGTTTTATCACCACAGTTGAGTTGGCCAGAGCCACCGGACCCAAATATGTACAAGTTTGGCATTTTTGATAAGCTGGCAAATTTTTTAAACGGCCGTCAAATAGAAACATGGGTCACTCGTGATAACTCACAAAATCTAACGGGTTTAGGTAGTATCGTTTCAGAATGGGGTCGACTCCATCACGCCGCGTTACGCGTCCATCCCGACTACCAAGGGCAGCTGGAACGGCCGTTGCTCGCCAAGCTCGTTCGTCGATTGCACTACTTACCGCGACGAAACATCCGCTTAGACCATCCTGACGATGATGAAATCGTCAATCGTTTGCTAAAAGAGGCTAACTTCCAACCGCAACGAACATTGACGCATATGAAACTAGAGTTATGAGATTAACCATAGCCAGACCTGACAGGTTTTGTATGCAATTGAACCATACTTTTTAGTAAAACCTGTCAGGTCTTGATAACAAACGAGAAATATTATGGCTAGTGTAGAAGAACGCATGCAAATTTTAAAAATGATTGAAGAGGGAAAGATCACAGCAACTGAGGGTGCTGAGCTTTTGCGTGCTTTAGACAACAACAAAAAATCAAACACGATTGAACCACTAAAAGGGGCAAGCAATCCACGCTGGTTCCGCGTTCGCGTGACCGAACGGGACTCGGGGCGTCAAAAGGTGAATGTGAATATCCCAATGGGGCTTGTAAATGTAGGTATTAAAATGGGTGCCAAATTCGCCCCAGACCTAGACGGGGTTGAGCTAGAAGAGATTATTGAAGCGATTAAAAGTGGTCAACAGGGCAAAATCATGGACGTCACTGACGATGAAGGTGGCGAACGCGTCGAAATTTTTGTTGAATAAAGATTAAATTAATCTAAAAAGGCCAGCTCCAACTACTTTGATCAACATCTCAGTAGCTGAAACTGGCCTTTTTTTGTTTATGGTTGTGGCGGGTCACCGGCATCTTCAGGAATTGGGAGACCATCAGGAAGGCGTCGCAATTCATTGCAGTTTACAATCTTGACATCTTCCCAAACAAACCCTTCAATTTGAAAAGTTGTAATTGTATCAATCCACCGTTTTGCACCATCTTCAAGAACATAAACGTGTGGGCTGGTGTTACATTTCAACAGAACATGAATCGGTCGACCATCCTCAAACTGCTCTAAAAAGCCATCATCCACGAGAGCAACCTGAGACCAACGGTAGCCAAAGTAATCAAAGGCGTCAATGGAGCTAATCCAGCGCTTTTTCCCATCTTCTAGGATGTAAATTTCGTCTCCGCTCCCTTTAAATACCAGCCCATCCCGCACAACGATAGATTGCTCATCTGGCATCGCGCGGGCGAGGTTGGTACCAAATCGATTGAGCGGAATATTAATTAGGATTATGAGCACAAATAAGGCTGCCGAAAGCTGATAAAGCATTTTTTCAAGGTGAATGGATGGCAGTTTTTCGGGAATAATCGCTGGGATTTCTTCTGCCTCAGGCTCCCATTCTGCAGGTTGTAAATTCTCTAACGGCGGCTCAGCCAGAACAGCGTCTGCCACAGCCTCAAGCGTATTTGGCTCATTATTTTCACCCTGCTCCGCTGCTTCAGCGATTTCTGCTACCGAATTGGCAACGGCCGTTTCCATCTGGTCTTCAGCGACGGGCGGTTCCGGTTGACGAGCAGCTTGCCGTTCAGCCAGAGCATCCAGCAGCAAATCTAATATTTGGTCAGTTGTCGATTTTTGGTTATCAGACATTATCCCCCCTATTGCACAATGATGAAGCCAAAAATTTCACCAAAGCTGGCGAAAATATTGGTGTAAAAGTTACCGCCTAGCTGCCGAAAAAGCTCAAATGGAATGCTGGGGGCGCCAATAAACGGCCGTATGGTCCAGGCTAGCTGGCTCCCGACAAAGGCATACAGAAACATCCACGCTCGCAGCACCCACCGCCGGGCTGACTCATCTGACGCGCCATCCGCTGCCACAATGCGCATACCGTGGCTCAAGAACAAAATTCCCATCCAACCGGATATAGAAAAGATAGCCACGTTGAGCAACTTAAAGAACTGATATTGGCTCGTCGTGAGCAAGAAGAAGAGAATGATTGGCGCAAACGAGAGGAGGAGAACGGCCGTTACCGTAATCGCGGTCAATATCAGCGTCACGTTTTGGGTCAAGCTTTGGGATGAGCCAAATAAAATATTAAAAAAGTAAAGCGTTGGGGCACAGATAAAAAGCGTCGCCAGAAAAAGGACCGGCAGCTTGACGGCGGAACTCATCGCCTGCCAGAGGCTGTGCGTCGAGCCCATGACGGCCCCAAACAGGGCAAAGAAGATCAAGCTTGATACCAGCATCGCTCGCATCTTCTGCGGCAGGTCTATCCCGTCTCGTATTTCCATAAAAAAGAAGGTTCGATTGCGTAAAATTGTTTCAATAATGGCTAGGTCTTTCATCTTTATTAGCTCCTATGTGAACGACTGTTTTTCAGATTGACTACCAATTAACTGAATGAGGTAGGACGAAAAAAATAACGGAAATGATCCAAAATAAGGCCCAGCTAACAGCTGCGTAACGCCATTTTGGAAACTGCAAAATGGGCACAACAAGAGCCACGACGGCAACGACCCAAAAAGCAGGCCGACTTAAAATAGCTTCCCACCCAATTGCTGACCCGTCCGGTGAAAAAACAAGCCAGCGTAAAATAAGGGCACCCACCACTGGAATAATGCAGGCTAAAACGGCATCAGCAGATTCATAGGGGGCATGCACCTTTTGAAGGGCATGCCCCACCTCATTAACTCCGAAGCGAGCAGCGACGTCTTGTAGGGCTTGGTGTGGATCTTCGCCGTTCAAAACGGCCGTTTCCACCGCATCTTCTAAGTGGCCGCGGATTTCTGACAGCAGTTCATGCTCCGTTTCTCGGCTCAAATTCATTTGCTGTTGCATTTGGTGCATCACTTCATCAATTGTGGAAAAGTGCTGCTCTGAGCTCATAAGTTGCCCACCATCGCCTGCAGTTTTTCAATAAAAAGATGCCATTCAGCCGACTGATATTCAAGCTGCTCTTTGCCAAGCGGTGTTATGGCATAATATTTACGCCGCCTGGCGTCCCCTACCTTTTGCCACTCACTGGTTAGCAAGCCGTCTTGCTTCATTCTGTGAAGGGTGGGGTAAAGTAACCCTTCTTTTAACTCAAAAAAGCCATCGCTTTTCCGCGCCAGCTCCTGACTGATTTGATAACCATACATTGGTTTTTCACTCAGCAAAGCAAGCACTAAAATCTCCGTGCTTCCTTTTCTAATTTGGTCTTGTAACGACATATTAGTTCCTTTGAATTTTGCATTTTTATGCATAACTTATTTATACATAATTAACTTATGCATAAATAAGTTACTATTATTTTGCTATGATGTCAACCCCATACTTCTAAACGTAGGGCTTCCGTACAAATGGAGAATGAGCTTACCGAAGTTGTCGTGGATCACCGACTCTAGCTTAGTCAGGTCCGTCGGCAAACTCGGAGGCACTCAGCCCCGCTCTCTGCGAAAATGACCCGCACCTTGTTGACTTAGGAAAAATCATGATTCTTAGAGCTAGTTGACACAGCCATTCGACTATGCCATAATCAAATAGCTCCGGATTTTACAAAGTCCGGTCGGCCATTAACTTGCTATCTTTTATACAAGGAGGTGGTGCTAATGGATAGTTATTTATCTAAACGCGCTGTAGCACTACCTCCGTTTACGGTATAGTGCTACAGTGCGGACAAGAGCCTCATCTTCGGGTGGGGCTCTTTGTTTTTCTGTAGCTGATCAGCAATTTAGCATTCCAACACATCAGCAAAATATCCCATCAAACTGTAAATTACTGACAGGAGTTACGCAGTACCACTGGTGCAAACCTCTGAGGTTTTACAAGAAACGCCAGTGATTGCCCGTCTGTTTAGAAACCTCAGAGGTTTTTTCCGCGTAACATCAGTTACTGATATACTTCTTAGCTGACTAGCTAATCAGCTAATATGCGAAATAGAGGAGAATATCAATGAAACATATACCCGTCATCATCTTCGGCGCGGGTGGCGTGGGGAGCGCCCTCTTAGACCAAATGATTGATAGCCGCGTTCGCGTTGCTGAACGTAACCAAATGCAGTTTGATGTGGTTGCCGTAACGGACAGCCGCAGTTGGGTGTGGGACGCCAAGGGATTATCGACCGCCCATCTTCGGGATATTGTGGTGGCCAAGAAAAACGGCCGTTCTGTTAGCGACCTTCACGAAAGACCATCTGACTTAGAGATTATAAACTTGGTATCTGAATCGCGGGTTGAGAATGGAATCGTCGTGGACGTTACGGCCGTTGACGGCATGGAACCGGTACTCGACCAAGCCATTGAACTGGGCCACGGCGTCGTTTTGGCTAACAAGAAAGCAATGGCTGGCCCTTGGCAAACCGCTAAAGCGTACTACAACAACAGCCAGGTCCGGCATGAATCAACCGTTGGCGGAGGACAGCCCGTCATCGCTACCCTGCGCTACCTGGCCGATGTAAACGATCCCATCTACCGTGTTGAAGGACAAATGAGCGGTACGCTGGGCTATATTTGCGCTCAGCTCGACACCGGTATGCCGTTTTCAGAAGCAGTTAAGGAAGCTAAAGCCAAAGGGTTTACCGAACCCGATCCCCGCGAAGATTTAAGCGGGATGGATGTGATGCGCAAGGTGATGATTTGTGGTCGGATGGCCGGTTGGCCTATAGAAGCTGAGCGCATCAAAGTAGAATCGCTTTATGCGCCAGAAATGGCCTCATTAAGCGTGGCAGAGTTTATGAATCAAGTCCATCAGCTTGATGCTGAAATGAAACAGAGAGTGAATGCGGCCCGGGAGCAAGGTCAGGTTTTACGCTACATTGGTGAGGTTGGGGACGGATACGGCCGTGTTGGTCTCAAAGCAATTCCTCAGGATAGTCCTCTCGCCAGCCTGAAATATATTAGCTTCCAAACCTCGTATTATAATGACGAGCCCCTCATGATTATTGGCAAAGGAGCTGGTGTCAAAATGACCGCTGCGGGCGTACTAGGGGATATGATTGACTTCGCCAGAGAAGAACTGTAATTGATGATCAGGGAACGGTGATCAGGAATCAGGAATCGGCTCCTGACGGCCGTTCTCTAATTTTTGGGCACGGCTCCCACGGCGCCACCAAGCCCGGCGAGGTACCGTTACATCTAGCTGACGACGCAGCCCTTCACCGAGCATATTAAACCCAAATATCTGCAGAAAGATTGCCGCGCCCACGATAACAATCTCCCACGGCGTACGAATCATCTTTGACCAGAAGTCTGACAGCATTTGCCCCAGCTCGGGGACTGAGGCGGTTAAGCCTACCGTTATCACACCAGAGCTATTGGGATCAGCCGCCGTAAGCAGAAATGCTTCCCCAATAAACATGCCTAAGAAGCCTAATTCAGCAATAACGAGCATAACTGCGCCTAGCTCAAAGGCAATCAGCGCAGGTAATGCTGGCCATATTTGTAGCAGCACGTGGCGACGCAATATAAGGTGAGGCTTAACGCCAATGGATCGGGCCCCTTCGATAAAGGGGGCCTGCATAATGGTTTGGGTTCGGTTTTTAACGAATACGGCCGTGTTTGCCCATCCCGTCAACGCTAAAGCCAGCGTAAAATGAACCAGTTCCCGTCTTCCCATAAACGAGAGAGCCGCTAATGCAAAAATTAGGATAGGTATGGCAAGCGAAACGCTGATAAAGCTATCAATGATGCGTTCAGTCCAATTTTGATACCAGCCAGCAATCAAGCCTAAAAATAAGCCAACCGCTACCCGTACTAAAACAATTGATGTACCTAAAATTAAGGTGGGGCGAACAGCATGCAACAGGCGACTCATCAGGTCTCGCCCCGCCGCATCAGTTCCTAAACGAAATTGAGACAAAGTAAAGGGTGGCACAGGGATTGAGGCAGGCAAATATCGTTCTTCTCCAACCACAATGGCATCGTTAAATACTTCATAGGGATCGTTGGGCGCCCAAGCTGGACCAAAAAAGGCAACCAATATGAAGAAAATCATGATGAGACTGCCAATCCACAAGGGGTCATTGCGCTGAGTCATTAGCCGCTCACCCCTTGCTCGCGTAGCCGAGGATCAACCGCACTTGAAATCATCGTCGCAATTAAGTCCGCAAAAAGGAGCATCGCACCTAAAAACACAGCCATAAAGGCAATCAGCGGCGGATTTCCAAAATAGATGCCTGTAGGACGGCCATCAAGGCGTAAGCCAATCGTCAATAAAAAGATACGGCCGATTCCTGGCCAAATAAAAATTGCTTCAACAATGACCAATGCCCCCACAATCAGCCGCATTGACGAACCAATAGTTAACAAAACAGGCGCCAACATATTAGGAAAGGCGTGTCGCCATAGTAACTGGCGCCAATTTAATCCCTTACTTCGTGCGACTTGTATGTAATTCTGCTGTAGTTCATTTTCCAACAAACCGGCCGTTACTTTTGCAATGTACATCGTGGGTTGGATTGCCAACACCAAAACATGCAAAATCAAATGCTCATCTAATCCATAGCCACTAATCGGCAGAATGCTTGACCCTCGACCAGCATACAGCGTTTGGTACACAATCAGTGACAAAATAATGCCACCAAATAAGAAGCCCGGCAAAGAAGAGCCTGCTGACAGAAACGCCAGTGAGAATGGGGAGATGCGCCGTGTTCTAGGTGAAATAGCAATCAAGCCAAACAAAATGCCTAATATAATGGCTAAAACCAAGGAAATAACCACCAGGATAAGGCTATTTTGCAGCGGCTCCATCACAATCGCGCGAACCGTTTGCTGACCAGCAAAGCCAAATTCGCCCCGAAAGACAGAGCTTAAATAGTCGCTATAGCTATTGTTTAATGCTTCTGTAGGGGTGATTTGACCCGATGTAAACAATCTCGGATGCACTAGTGCGTAGTAAAAACCCACCACATTTAAAATGGGGAGTAGGATTAGGATTAAACCAAGTTTTCGCCAAAATAATCGCACCATAGTTATAAGTTTCGCTTATTGATATATGTCGACTTTATATATAGGTATTCCAGTCATTAGCGGTCAAATTTGGGGGCCGCCAAAATTATATTGGCTGACGTATTAATTTCAGAATCCCTAATTTCAGACACCGAACATTACTTATCAACCAGCTCTACTGACTGGATAATCCACGTCGCGTCGCTGTAGACAACCGCATTTGGAAAGCCAAGGCGTTTGTTAAAAGTGATTTGGGTATTCGAATCTTCAAGTGCAACGACCCGCCGAGCAATATTGAACAGCGCATACATTTCAAAATCATCAATTTTAACGTCAAGTAAGTTGCAATCACGTTCAGGCACACAGCGATGTTCTTCTTCAATCACAGCGCCATCGTCGATCAAAAGCGTCAAATTTTGTGTATTCCAGTTGGGTTCACGGTAAGAAACAGCAAGTCGGTACGTGGTAAGGTTTTGAGAGGTCCATAAAGCTTCTGCTTCGTTAATCTCTTGATTAAGTTGGTCAAAATTAAGTGGGGGTTCGCTGCTGGCTAGAATGGCAGCTGTAAGCGCCTGGGAGGTGGCTTCCTGAGGGGAAAGAGTCGGAACAACGGCCGTTTCCGCACCACAGGCTACGAGCCCAATCAAACCCAATATTACAATTCCAAAAATAATGTTAACTCGCCAAAAAATCATATATTGACCCTAAAATGTTACGAAAATGATACCGTCAATATCCATATTGAGCAAAAACAAGATGGTATAGTCGATGATGACTTCGTCACCTTCAGCTGCCATTATTGCTCTCTTTTAATCAATAACCCAATACCCATTGGCAACCTGCTTTTTCCTCCCCCTTTGTTGCCTTGCACTATCCCAAATGTTATAATGCCCGTCCGATCGGGGCATGGCGCAGCTTGGTAGCGCGCTTCAATGGGGTTGAAGAGGTCGTGAGTTCAAATCTCGCTGCCCCGACCAGAAAACGTCGCGGATAACGCGGCGTTTTTGCTTTATCTAAATGGAGATCGAATCATTCTCTCCATTGACGGTTTTGCCAAGGAATGGAAATTAAACAAAACGACGAAGTCGCTTCCTTCCCGTTCCTTTAATGTGACGATACCAATCCGTATCTTTTTTCATCGTCACTCCTAAATCCCTGAGTTTTGAACGAGGTTTGTGATGGATAATGGTGCAAGGATAAGGCTATCAACGACAATTGTCCTTTTTATAATTGGCGTTATCTTGATCTTTTTTGCCTTAGCAGCAGATGAATTAGGGCTCG
This sequence comes from Chloroflexota bacterium, assembly GCA_039029915.1. GTDB lineage: Bacteria > Chloroflexota > Anaerolineae > Promineifilales > Promineifilaceae > QQUD01. Next base: position 9,576 of record JBCCFD010000082.1, on the reverse strand, counting down.
ACCGCACACCTGGCTTTGGCATGATCCAAATGTTTTTATTTTTAGTGGGAATCACGTCATTAACGCTGGGGGCCTTTGTTCATCTTCGAGGATTACAGCATCGAAAAGGAAAATCGCTTCAGGCTAGTATTGGCACCCGACTCGCTGCAACGGGATTGATTTTTGCCTATGCAGCAGGTTTAGCTGACCTTTTGAGCATTGGAACACACCCGCATCCTGATTTTGGACGGCCGTTTGTTGGCTGGCTCCAGCTTTTTGGTATTAGTATTGGGATTGCCTCAATTTTGCTAGGCATTTTGCTTTACTACACAAGCCGGCGTATTCGAGAAAGCTCTTCGATGGAGTTTATTGCCAATGGGAATGGGGGCGAGTAATTCGTCAATGCAACAAAGCCTGAGCCTATCGATGGCGCAGTAGACCCGTTTGCCGAATAATTCTGAGCTAAAGTCCCAAATGACTAACGAAATCCTGCGAGTTGGAAGCTTTGGTTGAAGATAGTGAAAACGGCCGTATCCGTCACTGGCGGCTGATAAATCAAATTAAACTGGAATGCCTCACCTGCACCAACTGACCACGGCAGAGGAGGATTCGTGGAAAGCAGTAAATACCCAGCGCCATCCGCACCCAAAAGCTCAATATCCTCATCCGTAACCACAATTGGCTGTGTATTCAGATTAGTAATTTGCCCACCTAAGATCAGCGTTGTTAAATCAGAACCAACTTCAGCTCGGTTCAAGCTAATTTGAGTGCTTTGGGAGCCAGTCACAGGGTTGCTGGTGAATGGTATTGTGACCTGCAGTTGAGAGCCAGAATCCACTTTTGTCACCACCCAGCTTAAGGCATCACTCGATAGCCCAATTGGAATTTGATACCCAGCCGTCGCCTGCATAATAGCCCCTGAATTTACAAAACCAGAGAGGGCAGGGAAATTTCCCACTTGGCTAGCAACGGGATTTAAGGCATATCGATTGCCCACAGAATCAACCAGCGTAAATTCTAAAACTGACGTATCAAAGGCGGTTAAACCCACATTTTGAACATCGTAATCGACCTGAAAAAAGGCAAATCCAGGAGGCACTTCAGGACGCTCGGGCACATAGGCTACGCTGGGCACGGTGAACTGTAAATCTTCCAGCTGTGCCGTCTCCCCCAAGCCAATCACATTGCCAAAGCTATCATCTGCCTCTGTGACGACGTGACGGCCGTTTACCACAAGTCGTTCATCCCCTTCAGAGCCGACTAAGAAAATCGAAATTCCGGGACGCGTTTGCCGGAACACATCTGTATTCTGACGAGAAACCACTTGGTGGGTTTCAAATGTAAAAGTCAGCGTCGTGCCAAGCTGCGTGCTCATTGTCATCTCATCACCCGCTTGCAAATTCTCAAGCAAGGCCCGATTCTCAGCATTATCAGCAATCCCCACGACGTAATTCACGATCGAACCAAATACCCAAACCGCTTGATTACTAGTTGACACTGTTGGTGCCCATTCACCGTTTGCAGGTACTTGTTCACTCCGAACGGCAAACGCTTTATTCCCGACAATCAGCTCCAAGGGAGCGTCAAGCGTTACGCTAATGCTTCCAGAGCCGTCTATGCCCGTATCCACACCCGTCACGATAGTTGTTGAATTATCAATCGTGACAGTTTCGGGAAAAGGCGTTGGTGGGGTATTTACCTCCGCACCGCCCTCTTGTCGATCGCTAATCAAAAAGAATGTCAAAATCATCACACCAAGCAGGGCAGCGCCCGCTATGATGCCTAAGATAATAACGAGTCGATTAGATGAAGAGGATTGAGGAGATTGATTATCAGTTGACATAATTATGGAATATCACCGGGAAGCGGTTGTGGTGCCACGCGAATCACAACATCATTGCCAATACCGGCAATAATTTGACTATAGTTAATAAAAGGGACAACAACCCGAACGGCACCGCTTGTTTGTATATCCGTGAACTGAACGAGGCCAGATTCGTTTGTGTAACCAAACGCAATTAACTGCCCCGTTGTATTATCATAAAGCGCAACCGCCGCATCAACGATTCCTTCAATGGTTTCATACTGTCCGTTCCCATTGGCATCATAATAAAGATTGACTCCCACGGAAACTGATTGTCCACCAATACCGGCTTCAGGCGTTTCGGTTGGTAGTGGTTGAATATCAATCACGGGGGATTCAGGTGCTTCAGGCGTCAAGAACGTGAAATCAATTGGCGTAGGTGTCGGCAATGGTGTGGGGAATTCAAATGGCGTTGGCGTTTCAGTTGGGGTGAGGCTGCCACCACCGCCACCTCCTGTTGAGGGTGGAAACGTAGGAAAGGGAGTTGGCGTTGCTGTCGCTGCTATTTGAGTACACATGATTGAATATTCATGTAAATCAGCCTCTTCAACCATGGGGGCAATTCTGGGGCCAACGATAATATGAAGCCAGCCGGTATAGGTTGCAAAGTAAGACACTTCACTACTGAAATCACCTAATTCCCGATCGTCATTCCCAATATTTGGAATGAAGTCGTTCCCGTTCGCATCCTTCAAAATAAGATTGGTGTCGGCTGCTGACCCAGATTCAATAATCGTCTCACACGTATAAAACAGGCCTGTTTTTACAGAGAGGCGATAGATATCTGTATCTTGCTCGCTGCCTAAAGAGGGTACAAAGTTCATGCCGGACAAGGTTTCTCCAGCAATCAATAGACAAGCAGTTTCGATCGTGCTGTTGAACTCGCAGGCGTCTGCTTCACCAGGAATAGCCAGTGGCGGGGTCGGTGATGCGTTGGGGGTCAATTCAATGACCTCAATACAATACGTCTTGTTGGTCGGATCGGTAGGATCGCGATTGGTCACTTGAGCGTAGTAAAACCCATCAGAGCTAGCTGTAAATGACACCCGTGATGCTTTATCAGGCGGTTCAGAGTCATCATTAGTACCGATTAGATTGAGATTGGCATCATAAACTGATAGGACTGTATCTAATCCAACAGAAAGATTATCTGTTTCAACTGTGTAGTTCGCCCCACCCTTGACAACAAATCGGAAGTAGTCGATATCACCGATTGGCCAAACTGTCAGGTTACATGTTTCACCCGCATTAGCAACAATATCTGAGGCCTCTGAAAAATTATCGTTTGGTTCAAACCCGTCAGCAAAAATAACAGCGGCTCCGGTAGGTGTTGGGGTCGGGTCATCATCAACAATTGTTATAACGGCCGTATCACTACTGCCCAAAGTCCCACTAATCACATCCTGCAGCACAATCGAAAATGTTTCACTATTTTCACTCAAACTGTCTTCAACAATATTAATAGAGATCACTTGATCGGTTGTTGCACTTGCTGGAAAGGTTAAAGTGCCTGATGTTGAGCCAGAATAATCACTGCTTTGTGTTGCTGTACCGGCAATAACAACATAATCTACGGTGACGGTCGTAGACGGTGCTGCACTTACTTCAACATTCAAGCTAATCGTCACATTTTCTTCAGTAACACTTTGGGTAGACCCAGCGGCAAATTCAACCTCGGGACCCGTTTGCGCCATCGGTGCCGCAAGAACAGGAGGGAAAGAAAACGCTTTCGTTTCTAATAAGAGAAAAATCAAAAAAAATAAGAGCGGTAAAATTAACGTTGCACGAAAAATTTTGTGTTGCCTCATCAAAAAATGAGTCATAAACAAATCCTAGGTTGCACTATAGTAATTGACAGAGATTCTACCGACACTTTTATAGGAAGCGTTCTGTTAATTACAATAAGTGGAGAACAAAAAGTATCTTGAAATAAAACAGCTTCATATAAGTTTTTGTTCTCCTGTAAGTGATTTTCATTTTGTGCTCAGGAATTCAAGATACTTTCTGAAAATTACTTAAAGTAACTTTCAAATTACATAAAGTAAAAATGTAGTACCGAAGAATTATAGTCAATCTTAGGTTCTAGTTCAACAACGGGAAAATCTACACAAAAAAAGAGCCTCTAAGCTAGAGGCTCTCAAAATCGCTAATGATCATTTTTGTTGAGCAAGGTTTATGTGAAACGAAGTTCCTGCTTTGATTAAAACGACTATTACGCGCTTCGTTTCACGAAAGATTAATAAACCGCTTAACCAGCTGAGCCATTCATCGCTTCAGCGGCAGGATGCGCCAAAACTTCATCCACCAACCCATACTCCATCGCTTCTTGAGCATTCATATACAGGTCGCGATCGGTATCTTCCATAATGGTTTCAACCGGTTTGCCAGTGTGATGCGCCAGAATGCCATTCAGGCTAGTACGCAAACGTAAAATTTCCTGCGCTTGAATGGCGATATCAGTAGCTTGACCTTGAGCACCACCAAGAGGTTGATGCATGTGAATCGTTGCATTGGGCAACGCATAGCGCATCCCTGGGGTACCGGCTGTCAACAAAACGGTTCCAAAGCTAGCGGTAAAACCAACGGCAACGGTCTGAATTGGGCATTCAACCTGTTGCATAGTGTCGTAAATTGCCAGTCCAGAATAAACTTGGCCACCGGGGCTATTGATATACATTCTAATTGGTTTATGTGGATCTTCTCGCGCTAAAAACAGCAGCTGCGCGACAATCAAATTGGCGATTTGGTCGTTGATGGGCGTCCCCATGATAATGATTCTTTCTCTTAAAAGCAGTGAGAATATATCAAAAGATCGTTCACCACGACTCGTCGTCTCGATAACCATCGGTACAAGTGACGATGGAATATTCATCATGACAGATCTCCTTATTGCCCATTTGCTATTAAGCAAATATATTGGCAACTGGTCTTGAAGTAGCCGTTTCTTTTGATGATTGCAACTTTATTTACAAACGGTTACTTAAATATTGGGCCGTTTTTAATTAACAGCCTTCTTAAAGAAGAGGCATGGTTCATGATGAATGAACCATGCCTCTCTCCTACTAATTTTGTTTTTAATTGGCGAATTTTGAGTGTAGCCTACTATTGTTAGATTTGTGTTAGGATAATTTACCCAATTATTCTTCTTCCGAACTGTCAGCCGATTCTTTCGCTTTTGCCAATTCTTCCAGATCTGGGGCCTCACCCGCATAAATCTCTTTAATTCGATCGTGAACCTTGTCCATCAAAATTTCACTCGAAATCATATCAAAGCCATAGCCAGATTTGTAATAATTCCGCATATTTTCTTGGAGCTCTTCATTATCACCAAACGATTCAACTTGTTTTTCAACTTTGGCATCAATGTCATCTGCTTCAACTGTAATCAACTCATCTACGATGAGCTGGCGCAAAACAAGCTGGCGCGCAACGCGCTGAGAGGCGGATTCTCGGAAGTTCTCGCGCATCGCTTCCTCGCTTCCCCCTTGCAATTTCAGGAAATCTTCAAAATTCCAGCCTGAACGCTCCGCTTGCTGCTTGAAATTTTGCATCATACCATCGATTTCTACATTCACGGCCGCTTCGGGGTATGTCAAATTAGATTCTTCAAGTACGTCATCAATCATGCCTTCAATAAGCTCGTTCTTTGCTTCTGATTGGGCTTGTTGCAACAGGGTTTCTTTGAGCTGTTCCTTTAGCTCATCCAGCGTTTCGTAGTCGCCTTCTAATTTAGCAAGCTCATCATCAAGGGCAGGCACGTCCCGCTTCTTCACTTCCAAAACGGTAATATTAAACTCTGCCTCATTACCGGCGAGCTCTTCATCTTCATAATCTTCTGGGAAGGCAAGCGTAAAAGATTTTTCATCACCGGCGGACATACCAACGATGTTGTCAACAAAATCAGTGTTTGGGAACAATTTTGCGGTATCCATTACCACATCTAAGCGATCTTCATTGAAAACAATGTTGCTAGTTGCTTCTTCCAAAATGCGGTTGGCTTCAGCTTCCAAATCTTCCTGAGAATTTTCTCCGTCTTCTTCATCAGCCTCTGCTTCATCTTCAGACGATTCTTCTGCGGCGACCTCTTCCGACGCTTCTTCAACTTCCTCGGCCTCTTCTTCAGCGGCTTCTTCTTCATCTTTCACAAGCTCACCCAAGCCGCTAATTGTGACTAGGTCTGTCAGCTCAATGGCTCGGTCAACTTCTTCTATTTCAGCATGGCGTGCCTGAACGCGTTCTAAAGCTTCGTAAAGTGCTTCATTAGTGACGCTTACTTCTTCAATCTCTTGGCGCAGTTCACGGTAAGGGCCTAATTCCACAATGGGTTCTAGAGGTACAGTAAATTTCATGACCAAGGGTTCAAGCTCCATATCATCAAAGGAGGCTTGGGCGTATGGCTCAAACTCAATTTGATCCATCATTTCAGCAAAGATAGGTTGAACCATACCTTCAACGGCTTCAGCACGAATCGATTGAGTTCCCCCCAAATAGGAAGCAACAACATTAAATGGGGCTTTCCCTTTACGGAATCCAGGAATGTTGAAGCGCTTGCTCAATTTGCGCGCTGTTTTACGCATCTCTTTTTGGACGCGTGCCTCTTCAACTTCAACAGTTACCGCCAGTTCACGGCTATCATTTTCTTCGGTACTGATTGTTAGTGTCACTTGAATACCTCTCTTCCTACACATAGCTACGTCTCAGAGCCTGTTCCCAGCAAGGCCATGAAGATGTGATGTGCCTAATTTTTTATCGAACGACCGATGGGAGGGCCACCTACAGCTACCTTCCGAGGGTTAGGGTCAGATGCGGTTTGAAAAAAATGAGCGTTGCTTGGGCAACGCTCATTTCAAAGTAAAGGTGGGGATGGTGGGACTCGAACCCACACGCCTTGCGGCACATGATTCTAAGTCATGCGCGTCTACCAATTCCGCCACATCCCCGCAATCTTGTAATTATACCGTGAGGTTTTTCTTTGCCAAGATAGAATTATGTTAGAAACGGCCGTATTTCTCCATTGTTTCAGCAAAACTGCCTAAATTACATTCCAATTTGGGGGTCAGTCCCATTTTTTGTGAGTTCGTCCACGATGGGAAATTTGCTCGTTGGCATCTTTAGTCTATTTACCCTCGTGGCGATTGGCTTGTGGTATTTAGCAACAAAGACAAAATAGCGTAGCTGGCTTCAGCAACAGCAGCTGGATTTTGGCCGCTGTTGGTGGCCACAAAGACACCACACTTTTGCTCAGGAATTATGGCAAGGTGAACGGCCGTACTGGGATCTGCTCCACCATGCTCCACGACACGGTGCCCACTAAGTTCTGAAACAAACCACCCTAATCCAATGCCGCTATTTTCTTCCGAATCTGCATATCGGGCAGCTTCAGTTGATATATCTAGAGTGAGCATCTCGTCGATAGAGTCCTTTGAAAGCAGGTCTGAACTTGCCCCAGTGAACAGTTTTATGAATTGACCCATCGCAAAGGGAGAAGCCCAAAGCGAGGCCGCAGGAACAAAAGCACCTGCGTCCTTCATGGCTGGTGGTGCAACTGTAGGCTCGTCGAAAAAAGGCAAATAACAGGTGGCTAAAAACTCTTGATAATCAGTGTTGGCTAACTGTTCCCAGAAACCAGTTCCGGCCATTTTTAAAGGACGCAAAATTTCCTCTTTAATAAAGGTAGCATACGGCCGTTTACCCACTAGCTCAATCACGTGCCCAAGCAGCGCAAAGCCTAAATTAGAATACGAGACCTGATCCCCCGGTTCACCAACCAGCACATCATCATCCAGCCCCGCTAAAACCTCATCGATTGTCGGGAACTTGGCATTTGCTAGCGATTCGAGCGTGGGCGGAAATTCCTGCATCATTTGGTTTAATTTTTCATTATCTGGCATCAAGGGAAGCCCTGAACTGTGCGTCACCAGTTGACGCAAGGTGATGGCTTGTTTTTTGAGGTCTGTCAGTTGAGGCAGATATTTTTGCAGAGTATCGGATAGATCAAGATTTCCAGCATCGCGCAGTTTGATGAGCGCAACGGCCGTAAACAGCTTCGTCACCGACCCCAGATGATAAATCGTGGTGAACGCACTCGCCTTTTCTTTTGGGTCTAAGCAAGCGTAGCCCACATTACCTGACCAAACCATTTCATCTTCTTGGACAGCAATAGCTGCCAAACTTGGAAATTCTTCCTTGCTTTGAATCTCCCGTAATTTCATTAGAAGACCAGCTTCTTCATTTTTATTTAAACCACGCATAAGCAACACCTACAGAGTAATAAAATAGTTGTTATCAGCCATTTCTTGTAAAAATTGGATACTTTCTAGATCAACAACGCCAAATTTATGAAAAGGATTATCGACCTTAGCTGAAGCTTCCATCGATTCCACATTAACTTTCCGACCCAAGCTTTTTTGCTTTGTTTTCCCTTCTTCTTGCCATGTAGCATACAGGTAAAGGTACCGCCCTTGAGACGAGACCTTAGAGATTTCACGAATATACAGTTTCTTGCGTTTTAAGAGTCGATTAGCTTCCTTAACTACCTCGCGCAGCTCTTTAGCATTCAAGGATTTAAGTTGGTTCAACAGTTTTTCGTCCATAATATTTGCAATGCTTTTTATTATTCATTGCAAATATATGTTGAGCCTTTACATTTGTCAAATGCAGCTGATTTTATTTGAACAAAATTTCATAGCAGCAAAAAGAAAAAGCCAGTTTGATTTCCATGCTCGCAAATGTCGAAAAAATATGAAATCTGCGTTTATTGGATTATTAGTCACGCGCATTTTCAAACATATTCAACTCATGGAGGTCTTCAATGACAGACAAAATCAAGGCGACACACAAAATCAAGGCTAGTTCAATGTTTGCTATGGCACTCTTGTTTCTTCTAGCCAGCTTCACTTTAGGGTCACTTTCAGCATCATCAAATGCGTTACATGTTTACGATTTAAGGCCGGGGAGTGAAGGCACGTTTATTCGTGAAATTCATGATGTAAACGGCCGTGTCATGCTCATTGGATACAACGATTCCAGTGCAAAATTATACGTACAAAGAGACACTGATTCATTTGAAGCCATCTTTACACCATCCGAGAATGACGTTGTAAATGAATCAATTTCAATGAATGACTTATACTTTTTTACCACTTACAATTTCGACAGTTACCTTGCAAAACTCTGGGTTTCTGATGGCACATCCGAAGGCACAAATATGTTGCTTGACTCCCCCTTAGATGGCATAGGTTTCAACTCCATTCGAAACCTCCTAACCATAAACAACCATCTTTACTTTACGGCAATTGACCCAGATTTAGGAAAAGAGGTGTGGCAAAGTGACGGTACGCCAGAAGGAACGGCCGTTTTTGCAGATATTAACCCCGGTTCGTCTTCTTCAATACAAGCATCCTCAATTGACCAATTAAATCGCCCAACAATGATGTCAAACTATGGATCAAGAATCTATGTCTATGCCGATGATGGTATACATGGGTACGAATTATGGAGAATTGACACAGGTTCCGGCAATTATGAGCTTGTTAAAGACATCAACAGCGGTCCTGATTCCTCTTTCCCAAATGATTTTTACACGTTTAAAGGATTTACATATTTTCGTGCCAATGATGGTATTCACGGTTTCGAGCTCTGGCGCACAGATGGTACTTCTCAAAATACAACATTAGTAGCTGATATCAACCGTGGGGAGGGTGGATCATCCCCAGGGTATTTTAACTCTGCTA
>JBCCFD010000081.1:0-22456 GCA_039029915.1 Chloroflexota bacterium | reverse complement strand
TTGTTACCGCCGAATGCCAAGCCCGTGCAATCGTCCCGCTTGACGAAAATCTCCGGCCCACCGAGCGCGGCGGTCAGACGCGACAAGATTGACGGCCGTATATGTAGGTAATCCCCTCAGCATCAACCGGCACCGCTCCAATAATGGCAAAATCTCTATCGTCTGGCCCAAGCCGCAGCGTGGGCATTACAATCAGCCAGTGAGAGTTAATACATCCCGTTTGGTGCGCTTTGGCACCCGTTATGTAAACACCTTCATCTGTACGCTCGCTAATATGAACGTACAGATCGGGGTCAGCTTGCTGATGGGGTGGCTTGCTGCGGTCACCCTTCACATCCGTCATGGCGCCACCAATAACATAGTTAGCGGCCTGCATCTGCTTCAAAAACTGTTTGAGTCGGGCATGGTAGTTTGTATCGTGCGCTTCATCAATCTCAAAAGTTGTTGAATACAGTGAGTTTAGCGCATCCATCCCCACGCATCGTTGAAAACAGGTGCCCGTTAACTGGCCTAACCGCCGCTGCATCTTATTTTGCAAGACTAGCTCTTCAGGGCTGGTGGCCACGTGCAAAAACCGATTGACGCGCTCGCCAGTAAACGGTGACATAGCGGTTGCCAAGTCAGGACGGCGTACGGCGAGATCGTAAGTTTCGGCAATGGCGTTAATTGACGGCCGTATAACTGGATGATCAACAGGCTCACTAACCAGTTCTCCAGACAGGTATACTTTCAGATTTCGGCCTCGCAAGCTCTCAATGTACTCAGCTCCATTCGTGATTTTTGCAATTGTTTTTTCCATGCGGCTTATCCTTTGGATTAGAGTTGAAGATGGTGATCGTTAAATGCGGCAAGCGGCAGACAGCTAATTCACACTGCGGGGTTGCTTATTCAGCTCGGAGGCGTTTTGCAAATTCGGCCGTGGCTTTACCAATCTCATGTGGCGAATCTTCTTGTACAAAATGCAGCCCTTTTACCGTAATTTCTTCTTGATTTGGCCAAGCGCGGCAATACTCTCGCTGCGCGCCCGTTAAGATGATACCCGGTTCAGCATTAACAAAAAGCTTTGGTAAAGAGATATCATTAGAAAGCCATTCAGAATAATTTGTGACAAATTGATGGACATCTGCCGGCTCCCCATCAAATGGAATCTCACGGGGCCACGTCAATGTTGGGCGCCGCCGCTCTCCTTCTTCAAGGAATGGGGCACGATAAACTTTCATTTCGTCATCAGTCATTTTGCGCATAATGCTGGCAGGCAAAATACGCTCAACGAAAAAGTTCCGTTCAAGCACCAGCTCCTCGCCCTTTGGTGAGCGCATCCCTTGGAAGATACCGCGCGCTGATTCAGGCCATTCATCAAAAGTGACGGGGCGAACAATCGCTTCCATGTACACAATGCCCTGCATCTTTTCTCGATTAAGGTTAGCCCAATGAAATCCTAACCCTGACCCCCAATCATGAATAACAAGAATCGCATTTTCAGACACCCCAACAGCATCGAACCACGCGTTCAAATATCTAAAATGATCAACAAACCGATAGCTGCCTGAAGGGTTTTCAGCAGAGGCTCCCATGCCAATTAAATCAGGTGCTAATATGCGCCCCAATCCTTCACAGTAAGGCATAATGTTTCGCCATAGATAGCTTGAAGTTGGATTGCCGTGAAGGAAAATAATCGGATCCCCTTCTCCTTCATCGATATAGGCCATCTCGCTATCTAAAATTTTAAGACGCTTTCGCTCATAACGATCTTCTGCTGAAATTGGCAACTCGCTCATCTATCTCCTCCTGCTGGCTTATTTACTACTCAGCGTTTCAGCCAGATTAATTATTGATGCAAAGCTATTTTAGTTTAAAGAACTTTCCGTTCGACCCCTATTCGGCCACCAGGTTGGCAAAACAATGCCATAGGTCTCTAAAATTTGGGGATGGAACAACCATGCGATCCCCAGCAACGGTTGAAACAAGGGGAAGAATCCATAATCTACGCCATACCATCGCCAAACGGTTCGACCTACTAAATCAGGGCTAATGATGCTGATTGTACCGACAATAAGGGTCATCACTGTTTCGAACCCAAGAACATTTACTGAAAGCCACCATGCCCACCGCTCTCTGTATTTAAAGCCAAAGGTAGCGAGAAGATAACACAAGGCCGCGACAAGGCTCAAGATTGGTGGCAAAAAATCTACAACATCTGCCTTACAGCACAGGCGATAAACTGAACGAAAGCCCGTGGCGAGCGCTAATGTTGGATAAGAAACGGCCAGAATCTGACCAGCCCGACGGATAAAGTTTGACATCTTGTCATTTTGATTACTTTCGGAGTAATTTTCGTTTACCATAACTCAAGTTTTATCACCTTTGGGTGTTGGAGCAAATCAATTTGACTGTTTACCGTGATTAATATAATCAGACCCTAAGGGTTCTCCCTGCCTATGGCTATTTTTTTACACATAAATACTCTTAGGGTCTTATGCAATAATCGAGTAAAATGACGGTATTAATCCCATAGGTAAGCAAATTAAAACAGTTATCATCTATATTTCAGAACCTCTATTTCTTGTCTCTAGGAGAAAAACATGCCGCTTAATGAAGATACGGCCGTTTGGCAAAACCTCAAAACCCATTATGAAGAAACGCGTCAGGTTCACATGCGCGATCAATTTGAGCAGGACCCCGAGCGGTTTAGTAAGTATTCTATTTTGTTTAATGATATCTTATTCGACTATTCTAAAAATCGAATCAATCAATCTACCAAGTCACTATTGATAAAACTGGCCCACGAAGCTGGGCTCAGTCGGATGATTGAGGCGATGTTTACCGGTGAGCGGATCAACAACACGGAAGATCGTGCCGTATTGCACATTGCCCTTCGCAATCGGTCAAATCGTCCTATTTATATCAATGGCAACAACGTAATGGCAGATGTCAACCGCGTTTTGGAGCGGATGCAGGCGTTTAGTGAAGCCGTTCGCTCCGGTGAATGGCAAGGGTTTAGCGGCCAGCGGATGACGGATATCGTCAATATCGGTATTGGCGGGTCTGATTTGGGACCAAAGATGGTGGTTGAGGCCCTCAAGCCATACACGCAAGATGGTTTGAATTCCCACTTTGTCTCAAATGTAGATGGCACCGACATTGCTGAAACATTGAAAAAACTTAATCCTGAGACAACGCTCTTTTTAATTGCCTCAAAAACGTTTACGACTCAAGAAACAATGACCAATGCCAACAGCGCAAAGGCCTGGTTTTTAGAAAAGGCAAAAGATGAAACGGCCGTTGCGAAACATTTCGTGGCTCTTTCAACCAATCGTGAAAAGGTGACCACTTTTGGCATCGATGAAGCAAATATGTTCGAATTTTGGGAGTGGGTCGGTGGACGCTATTCACTTTGGTCAGCGATTGGCCTTTCGATCACCCTCGCGATCGGCATGGACAACTTTGAAGAGCTTTTAGCCGGTGCTCATGACGCTGATGAGCATTTCCGAAACACCGTCTTTGAACAAAACATCCCGGTCATCATGGGTCTTCTTGGTGTTTGGTACAACAACTTTTACAAAGCCCAAACCCACGCCATTCTGCCCTACGACCAGTACTTAAATTACTTTTCCGCCTATTTCCAACAGGGGGATATGGAAAGCAATGGTAAAAGCACGACCCGTGAAGGAGACGATGTCCCCTTTAACACAGGGCCAATTATCTGGGGACAGCCGGGCACCAACGGACAACATGCTTTTTACCAGCTCATCCATCAGGGTAGCAAAATAATTCCCTGTGACTTTTTGGCCGCCGTTCAATCTCACAATGACATTGGGGACCACCATGCCATTCTGCTCTCCAACTTCTTAGCCCAAACAGAAGCCCTGATGAAAGGACGTACAACGGCTGAAGCGGAAAAAGAGCTCAAAGAACAAGGGGTGAAGGGAACCCAACTTGCCTTGATTTCTAAAGCGAAAACATTTTCCGGCAATCGGCCAACGAACTCACTCCTCTATAAAAAGCTGACCCCGCGAACGTTAGGCACGCTAATTGCCTTCTACGAGCATAAAATTTTTACCCAAGGGATCATTTGGAATATCAACTCTTACGATCAGATGGGGGTTGAATTAGGCAAAATTTTAGCCAAAAACATCTTGCCAGAATTAGCAGATGATCGGGTTGTTCATTCTCATGACAGCTCTACAAATGGTCTAATCAACTATTACAAACTAATGCGATCACAGTAAAATTATTTTCTACGCAGAGGCATAGCATCTTCTCCATGCCGTGCCTCTGCCCCCAAATCTTTTCTCCTCAGACCAGTACAAGAATAAATTTTCACCTTGCCATTTTCTTTTAAGAGCAGCGATTGGTGCTTGTACGTCATTGCGAAGGGCTCTTTCTATAGATAAAATTAGAGTTAGGAAGTTTTGCAAGCAATCTGCAATATGAGAAAAAACTGGAGAATCGGAGCATGAACCTGACCAAGCACGGGCCTATTGGCGGCCAAGGCGGGGTGGAAATTGAAGAATACGCTATCCCAAATGGATTTAAAATTAAAGAAATCCATCTCTTAACCACCGATGTCGTTGAAGGCATTCAATTTACAATCACTGACGGCAAGGGGGGCAAAACGATGCCGCTGCTAGGTGGAAACAGCAGCAATCGCAAGCGTCACTTTGTCTTTTCATTGGGGCGTGATGAATATTTAACCGGGATTAGTGGGCATTATGGTTGGTACGTTGATGCCGTGCGCTTGCACACAAACCGGCGCGTCTCACCCATTTACGGCGGGCACGGTGGTGAAAAAGATTTTTACTTTTCTGCCAATGAAGATGAAGAAGTGATTGGTTTAGTTGGTCGTGCGGATTGGTACGTTGATGCCCTTGGCATTCTTACGAAAACGAAGGAAGTTGTTCTGCCCTCCGATGCCAAAGGGTTACAGCTTGTTGATGGGATTGGCCCCAAAATTGCAGAAATTTTAATCCAAAACAAGATTGCAAATCTGGAACGACTTGCTCAAACGGCCGTTTCTGATCTACAAGCCATTTTAGCCAACGCGGGTGACCGATATCGATTAGCTGATCCAACGAGCTGGCCGGAACAGGCTGGGGGGATTGGTAATTAGGTAATTGGGTAATTTATTTATAACCTTCAGACCGTAATCGTGAATCGTAATCAATCTTATTATTGATTGGTCATTGGAAATTGAAAACTAGTTTTTCGATTTTAAAGCCATGTTTAAAACTCTTGCTGATTTTGACACAAAATTTAAAGAATGGTCATTACTCACTGATAAAGAGCGAGCCTTCTTTTTTGGCGACGAATATCTGCCACTTCCTCGTAACCATGCGAATAGAATTTCAATTATCAAAGATAGCCTTGCCTTAAAATTCACTAAAATCGCATTAGATAAAGTCCCCACTTATTCAATCAATAGTGACGCAAATTTCAAAAATGAAATGACTATAAATTTAGATGAGGTTTGGGGAAAAGAACAAAAGATTCAAGATGTTAGAAACTGGTTGTTTGAGAGAGGAATCCCCTTTTCAAGAACGATATACTTGCTCTACAGTGACATTGTTGTAAAGACTGATTGGAAAACCTTAGTTAATTATTGGGATGCTTTTGGTGATTCAGTTGGGGTTGAAATGCTCGCGATAGATTCAACAAAAAGCTGGCTCTGCTCCTTCCACCACGAAAACGTTATCACATTCTACTCATATTATTAATAGAACTTACGCAATTAGCGTTACGGGAGCCTGTTGATGTGGCTTTCATCCCACTTTGACGAGCTAAAGTTGCGTAAGATCTGATGGATTAATAAAAAGGGCGCAAGAACCATCTAACTTTCTTGCGCCTTTTGAAATTTAGAAAATCGTAATCTTAACGAACTGTCAATACCTTTTGCACGGTCGCGGTCTGACCTTCGTTATCTGACACAACCAATTCAATTTGGTGTTCACCAACAGGAAGGTCGTGAAGTGAAAGGGCCGTTTCTTGGCTCACCAACTCTCCATTGACAAACCATTGCATCGAATTAAGCACGCCATCTTCGGAATCAGACCCATGCCCTATCAATAGATGAAACTCACCTTGTTCAATTTCAGAAGGACCATTGATCCAAGCAATCGGAGCCTTATTTGGCAGTGGCGCTGGCAAATTTGCGCTAATAGCGGCCGTTTGCGAAGTATCAGCAAAAATAACCTCAAATCGCCCTTCGTCGCCACCGGGTAAAGTCGTTGTATCCACAACGAATTCGCCCCCTAAGCGATCAACGCCTACAGTCACCCAGTTCACGCCGTTATCCGCCGTGTAGCGCACAACAGCAGGAATTTCAGGATTCCCCCAGCGTACTGTAACGGACGTGGCAGACTGTACAGTGGTCGCCGTCATTCCTCTATGGGCGGTTGATGAGGTTAACGCCCGGCTACCAACAACCGTCTCGGCATCTACTAAACGAACCGTATCAAATGGCTCTGACGGAACGGGAACGGCCGTAAAAATAGCGCGTAGAGTAACACCAAGCTCTTCAGCATGTGCCACCGCTACTGGATGTCGGGCCACAACCTCACCATTTGCTTTGACAAGCTCAACAAAATAATCTGCGGCTTCAGGATCATCGGTTGGCACCTGATTGAACGTATAAATAGGCTTGATATAGGCTTGCTCATCATCAATTAGAACGGCACGAATAAGCAGGCTCTCTTGGAATGAGTCAGCCCGATTGGAAATACGGCCGTTATTCTGCTGATCGTCTAACAATGCCTCATAAGTGTAATCAGATATCCAAACTGGATCACAATAGCTCATAAAGTCAACAAATGAGTTGGGGTTCTTGATTGAAACAGAGCCAGATTCAATATTATCGTATCCAAATTGACCAATGGAGGCCCCACCGTAAGGATAGTTTGGATCACCTGACACATTACACGGCGCATGACGACGACCAAAATTGTGGCCAACTTCATGCCCGGCCAGTGAACCCGTTGTGTCATTGTCACCCAAATTTAGCCCAAGCGACGTGCGGAAGCCTCCCCCAATCCAACCAATCCCAGCAATGCCGCTAAAAAACCAGCGCCGTGAGCCGTCTCGGATAGGAATAAACCCATAATAAACTTCGGGGACATTGACTGAGCCCAAATCTATTTGTTTTAAGATGGTCACTTCATCTAATAGATTTTCCCAAGCGTTACCCGTGTCTAAATTCCCTGAATAAGCGTAGTTTGAGGACCGAATTCTCACATCAACATTGGCGACAGGATAGGTTCGCATCATAAAGTTGCTGATGTAATCCACCCGATCACCTGAGTAAAAACCGGGACTATCACTTCCTTGGTGTGAATAATCAATGGGAACAACGGTGATTGATAAGTCAGGCACTGTATTAAATGACAGAGTTCTCGCCATTGTATTGTTGCTTTCATTCAGTTCGCTGATGTTATCATCAGAATCAACAACGGCCGTAAATTTCACCGTGCCGTTTAGCCATGAGGAAGGCAACACTGTGTTAAAAGTAGAATTATACGCCCCTTCTGTGGCGCTATCTGGCACGGTCGTTGGGCCAAGGTCAATCGAATCAAACTGTGACCCATTTCGTGTCCCAATTAAACGAACTGAAATATTATCAAGACCACCGGGCTCATCTGTTTCCGCAAAAATACGAACCAATGTCGGCCGATCTTTAACTAAAGGAACCGAGTTTGTATCAGATTGCACCCCTTGAGTCACAATAATATTGGTGATCAATAAGTCAACGGTTGGGGAATAAATCGTGGGAAGATAAACTAATGAGGAACCATCTGGGGCTGCACTTGAATTTTGTCGATTAAATAGAGTAAAAACAAATAAAATTAAAAATACAAGAACACCATTACGCTTAATAAAACTCATTTTGCCACCTTGAGTAATGTGAAAACCAAACAGTATCTCGAAAAAGAACGGCTGAATTTTGGGTTTTCACTGAGTAAATTTCACATGTCAACCTCTTTTATTCCAAGATATTTTGTGAGATTTACCGAACACCATTACGCTTCTTCACAAGCTTAAGATGTTTACAATGTTAGATTGAGGTTTTACAAACTTCAGGCCAATTGACACACTTCCAATAAAAAAAGCCAACGACATTATAACATGCCATTGGCTTTAAAAATTAGCCATATCTCCTATGTCCCAACCTAAGACCCAAAGGGTTTTCTGCGATTGAAACAGTCATTTAGTAAAAGTCAAACCCTTAGGGTCTCTAATTCAATTCTTACGCTACAGCCTCAGGTTCAGGTCGCTTCAAAGCCTTAATCAAGCCACAGCTTGTACATTCAGTTTGATCATTTTTAATGGGTACAACAAGCCCACCACATTTTTCGCAGGGCTCTGCCAACGGTTTTGTCCAACTGCGCCATTCACACTCTGGGTAACGACTACAGCCGTAAAATGGTCGGCCCCGTTTCGTTTTGCGCTCGATGATTTCGCCTTGTCCACAAGACGCACAGGGCACGCCAATCTTGTTCAAGATCTGCTCCGTAAAGCGGCATTTAGGGAACGTGCTGCAGCCAATAAAACGGCCGTATCGACCCTCACGATACACCAATGGGTTTTCACAAGTTGGGCATTCACGGCCAACGAATTCTGGTTCTCGTTTAAGATCAAGCTTGGGTAGCTCTTCATCAGCTACAATCAGCTTTTCAGCAAAGTTACCGTAAAAGGCCGCCAAAACCGGAACCCATGGCAACCCTTCAGCGATTTTATCGAGCTGATCTTCAATTTTCTCCGTAAAATCAACGGATAAAACATCAGGGAAATATTGCACCAAAAGGTCATTCACCAAAACGCCAGTTTCCGTCGGGCTGAGCCGTTTATCAATCTTATCAACATAGCCACGGTTCTGAATCGTCGAGATGATGCTAGCATAGGTACTAGGACGTCCTACCCCATTTTCTTCAAGCGTTTTCACCAGCGTCGCTTCTGAGTATCGTGGCGGTGGCTGGGTAAAGTGTTGTTCAGGCATCAGCTTAAGCAAATCTATTTGTTCATTCTCAACCAGATCAGAGGGGACATTATTATTACCGTCATCTGGTTTATCTTCTGGCCGCGTTTCTTCATAGAGGGCTAAAAACCCTTTAAACCGCAGCGTTGAACCAGAGGCGCGGAACAAATACGGCCGTTCCTTCAAAGCCCTGCCAGCCTCACCCACCCAGACTTCAGCAGATACCGTATCGTACACAGCCGGTGACATTTGGCTCGCCACGAAGCGATCCCAAATTAAAGTGTAAAGTCGATATTGATCGCGGCTAAGGTGATCTTTAATCGCCTTAGGCACGCGCATCACGCTTGTAGGCCGGATGGCCTCATGCGCCTCCTGAGCAGATTTGGCTCGCGTTTTGTAAACGGGAGGGGTATCTGGAATATACTCATCACCAAAACGGTCAACGACATATTGCCGCGCTTCGTTTTGAGCATCTTTTGATACAGTAACGCTATCCGTACGCATGTAGGTAATTAAACCAACCGCGCCATCTGTACCTTCTAACTCAATACCTTCATAAAGCTGTTGAGCAATCCGCATTGTCTTTGATGCATTAAAATTTATTTTACGAGATGCTTCCTGTTGCAGGGTACTGGTAATAAATGGAGCAGCAGGTCGACGAGAGCACTTGCCAATTTTGACTTTGCCGATCGTCCATTCGCTTTTTTCCATGACGTCTAAATGGGGCAAAACGTCTTCTTCGCTACCTAGTTCAGGATCTTTGCCATTGATCTTTGACAGTTTGGCAATGAAAAACGGCCGTTTTGACTCGCCTTCAAATTTTTGCTGACTTACCTCTGCCCCGATTGTCCAATACTCAACCGGCTCAAAGGCATCAATTGCACGCTGACGCTCAACGACCAAACGAACCGCAACTGACTGCACTCGCCCTGCCGATAAACGGCCGCGGACCTTGCGCCACAATAGCGGACTAAGCTTATACCCGACCAGGCGATCCAAAATACGGCGCGCCTGCTGGGCATCGACTCGATGCATATCGATATCGCGCGGAGTTTCAAACGCTTTTAAAATCGCTGGTTTTGTAATTTCATGGAACACAACGCGCTGCGTACGTTCAGGCTCCATCTCCGCAGATTCCAAAACATGCCAAGCAATAGCCTCACCTTCTCGGTCAGGGTCAGTTGCCAGATAAATCTCTTTTGCCTTAGAAGCCGCTTCGGCTAACTCTTTTACAACTTTGCGTTTATCATTTGGCACGCGATATTCAGGTTCAAAATTATTATCGACATCAACGCTCAATCGTGATTTCAATAGATCACGGACGTGCCCAACACTCGATTTTACCGTATACCCTTTCCCTAAATAGCGACCAATCGTCTTTGCTTTCGCTGGAGATTCAACAACAACCAATTTACCAGAGCGTCTTTTCGCAGAGGCTTTTTTCTTTGCTTTCTTTTTTTTCTTTCTTGATTGAACCGAAATTTCTGGTTTTGGGAGTGAATCATGGGCTGGGGTTCGGCCAGTTTTATAAATTGTACCACCACAGAAAGAGCAGGTACCCCGTGTTCCAGGAGACCCATTTGAAGCCCATTCTGCCTTAGCATCTAATATTTCATGTTTTCCTTTACATGAAAAGCAATAACCTTCCAACTCGAAAACCTCACTTGTTTAGTAATCAGTAATCCGTCATTAGTAACCAAGGTTTCTCATGACTGAATACTTAAAAATTTAACTGTACGAATCTAATTCAGTACCCTCTAAACCGTTCACAATTTTCTTTACTAATGGAATATTGTCTTTGTGAACGACGAGAACTGCATCTTCGGTATTTACAACGATGACGCCCTCTAGACCAGCTGCAACTACTAATTTCTTACCTTGATAGTTGTAGACCAAACAGTCTGACGTCTCTTCTGTTACGACCAGCCCTTTCGTCACCGTGGCTTCAGGATCACTATTAATGGCTTCTTTAAGCGCATACAAGGTACCTGGATCGCTCCATCCCATCTCAGCGTGTAAAACAAGCGCATCGTGCGAAGGAACATGGGTCAAAATCGCATCATCAAAGCTGATTTCATCCAGCTTTGGGTAAACACGATTCAAAGTTTCATTATAGTGAGGCTGACCAATTGACGCTTCAATTTCAGCCAACCCTTGCCACATTTCAGGCTGATGTTTTTTATAAAGATCAAGGACAAACCCTATGGTTGTCACGAAATATCCAGTATTCCACACATGTGTTTTTTCTGCAAACATGCGATCGCAGGTTGATTTTTCAGGCCTATACGAAAGCGAGTCATATTGATAATAGGTTTGCCCATTTACATCACCCAGTTTCTCACCCAAACCTAACCAACCTAAATTAGCATTGGCGAAACGTGGCGTCTCACCCATAAACATTATTTTGGCTTTGTTTTGCCGAACCAATGATTCTGCCGCGTTTAAAACTTGTCGGAAATTATCGACGTGGTTCATATAGTTGTCGCCCCACAAAATGGCAACAGGTTCATTCTCCACCTTCCCATCAAGGGAGTGGCAAAGATGCATCATCGATAAGCCAACGGCTGCCGCTAAATCACGGCGCGTTGGCTCACCAATGATATTCGCCCCCGGTAGTTGTGGCAGTTGTTCTCTTAATATATTGAGATACTTACTATTGGTCGATATGTAAACATTCTCCGCACCATATTGATCTTCTACACGATCAACGGCCAGCTGCAGCGTTGACTGCTGTCCAATAATTGGTTCAAATTGTTTTGGCGATTTTTTGCGGCTAATCGGCCAGAGGCGACGACCAGAACCACCTGCAAAAATAATGATTTTCATGGTTAAATCCTCACTAAAGGAAAGCGTTTTTCAATTAATTACTGATGTTACGTGGAAAAAACCTCTGAGGTTTGCACCAGTGGACCTGTGTAACTCCAGTTAATTAATAAATGCTCAATGTTTTGCTTCCCCATGAACAATATCAGGTACTTCTGTTTGATAAGTGGAGAACAAAAAGCATCTTGAAATAAAACAACTTCGTATAAGTTTTTGTTCTCCTGTAAGTAATTTTCATTTTGTGCTCAGGAATTCAAGTTTTTTGTTGAAAATTACTTAAGATGCTGGGGCATCGTGCAATCGAGCAAAATTCATTTGATCAACTCTTTGCACTATCCCTTTTAACTCCATGAGAGTTAAGGTGCTGCTTACTAAATTGGCTGGCATGCCAGTTAACCGACATAAATCATCGATATGTATCGGCTCGTGCGCCAGCTGCTTGTACAACTGCATCTCTTCCGTTGAATCGGGCAGCGCCATTTGCACGGCCGTTTGGGCCACCGTCACTGACAAATTCAACTCCTCCAAAATATCTTCAACTTTCGACACAAGCTTTGCGCCCTGTTGAATCAACTGATTGGGGCCGCGGCTTAGGGGGCTCTTTATACTCCCGGGTACCGCAAACACTTCCCGCCCTTGTTCCAATGCAAAGTTGGTCGTAATTAGTGCCCCACTTCGTTCGCCAGCTTCGACAACAACAACCCCTAACGATAAACCGCTAATGATTCGATTACGGGGTGGAAAATTCTTGGCTTCTGGTTTAACGCCCAAGCCATACTCTGAAATGATGGCGCCGTGACCATCAGCGATTTTTTGAGCCAAATGGCGATGCTCTGCTGGGTAAATTGAATCTACACCAGAGCCTAAGACGCCAATTGTACGGCCGTTTAAACTTACGGCCGTTTCGTGCGCCATCGCATCAATACCACGAGCCAAACCACTAACAATGGTAATATTTTGTTTAACAAGTTCAGTGACTAATTCTTTCGTCACCTGCTTACCATAAGCAGTTGCTTTGCGCGTTCCTACAATCGCCACGGCCCACTGATCAAGCTCTTCAAGTGTGCCTCTTATATAAAGAAGGCGTGGCGCATGCGGAATCTCTTTTAAATACGTAGGATAATCTGGAGAATCCCAGCTAATTAACTGAATATTTGCTTGATGCACGCGCGCCAACGCCTTGTCTAAATCAAGTGCTTGCCGCGTGGATCTAAAACTATGAATCGTTCGTTTATCAAAACCCAACTTTTGTAGCTCAAACTCGGTTGCTTGCCAGGCAGATGGCAAAGAACCGTAGTAGTCCAACAACGACTGGATTTTGGATGGGCCAATTCCCTTAACAAGGTTAAACCCTAACCAATATTTCAAATCGGACATACTTCCTCAGCGTACCATGACAGGTATGTAAGTCAACCTTACTGTTTTCTTGGGTCGATCGACCTACTGGAACAGGTTTCTAAAATACACTTCACACACCGATGTTGCAAATGATTAATCGGGCGTTTCACATACGATTAGCAAATTATCTGCCTTGGGATTTGCAAAACAGCAGCGCAATCTTATGATTGTGTTTATTCAATATTTGATTTAATCACTGCATTAAATTAGGCCTGGCAGGAGGTGTACGAGCATACGGCCGTTTTCAAAATCAATCTCTAAAACCACATCATCTATGTCAGGCAAAAGGATTTCTTTTGAATCGCTTTTAACAACAAAGACATTATTGGCCCCAGTTTCTATGACCCGCGTAATTACCCCTAAGGTCTCCCCTTCATCAGTTAAAACGTCTAAGCCTTCCAGCTCATATAAAAAGTATTCGCCTTCTTCAAGGGGGATAGCATCAGATTCTAAAACTTGGACAAGCTTTCCTCGCAACCCTTCAACTTGGTCACGATTGGTCATGCCCTCAAATTTCATAAGGATGAGGTCTTTGTGAAAACGAACCCCTGCAATTTTGGTTAATTGAGGGGTTTTCTCACCTAAATAAACCGCATCAAGCCATGAAAATCGCTCAGGTAAATCGGTCAACGGCCGTACCCGAACTTCGCCATGAACCCCATGCGGTTTTAATATTTGACCTATGGTCAGAAAAGACTCTGGATCAGAGGATTTAGACCTAGCGAGACTCACCAGTTTCAATTAGCTCTAAAGAGACTTGTTGCCCTTGTTTCGTCGCGGCAACCTGCAATAGTGAGCGAACCGCATTAATCACGCGACCGCTCTTGCCAATGATTCGCCCCATGTCGTTGGGAGCAACAGTAAGCTCAAGAATTGAACCACCGTCATCATCGGCAACTTCTTCAACAGAAACCTGATCGGGATTATCAACAAGACCTTTTACAACGAACTCAACAAATGATTTCATTATTCTTCTTCGTCAACAAGTTCAGCCGCTTGAGCGACAGCTTCCGCTTCAACAGCTTCCGCTACAGGCACACCGGTAAATTCTGATACCAAGGCGGCCATCTCTTCACCTGCGTTCAAGCGTGATAAGCGATCATAGGTACCTTGTTTATCTAACAACCGCTTGACTGCGTCTGTTGGCTGAGCACCGACGCTTAACCAATGCAAAGCGCGATCTTCTTGAATTTTATATTGAATTGGATCTGGCAGTGGGTTGTAGTAACCAATGCGCTCTACAACACGGCCGTCTCTTTTTGCAGTGACGTCAGCCACAACTACACGGTAGCTTGGTTGACCTTTTTTACCAGTTCGCGCTAGACGAATTTTCAGCATAACTATCTCCAAACACTTTTTTTAGTGAAAAGTGATTAGTGGGAAGCGATTAGCACCTTGTTATCAAAGTTCGCTAATTACTCATTACTAATAACTCAATGACTTAGCTAATTAAATCGACCCCCACCCATCAGATTTCGCATCAATCCGCGAGGGCCACTCTTTTTCATTTGTTTCATCATGCGCTGCATCTCACGGAACTGCTTCAGAAGCATATTTACCTCTTGAACAGTCGTGCCAGATCCAGCGGCAATACGTCGTTTTCGACTTGCCTTGATGATTTTTGCATTCCGCCGTTCTTGCGCGGTCATCGATTGAATAATCGCTTCAATCCGCTTCAAATCACCTTCAGCATTACTTAAATCAACATCTTTGGCCGCTTGACTAAAGCCCGGAATCATCTCCATAAGTTGTCCGATAGGGCCCATCTTTTTAATCTGCTGCATTTGTTTGAGAAAGTCCTCAAGATTAAAATCCCCTTTCAGGAGTTTTTCACCTGCAATTTGGGCTTCCTCTTGATCCATTTCCTCTTGGGCACGTTCAATAAGAGAAATCATATCTCCCATACCCAAAATCCGATTCGATAGCCGATCAGGATGGAACAGTTCAAGTGCGTTTAGCTTTTCACCTGTCCCTAGAAATTTAATAGGAACGCCAGTTACTTCACGCATTGAAATTGCAGCACCGCCTCGAGCATCACCATCGATCTTGGTCATAATCAGACCCGTAATATCAACGGCATTATTGAAGTCGGTGGCGACCTTAACAGCTTCTTGACCGGTCATGGCGTCAGCCACAAGCAAGGTTTCGATAGGATCCACCTTTGCTTTAATGGCTTTGATCTCGCCCATCATCATCTCATCGATGTTTAAACGACCGGCAGTATCCAGAATGACCGTTGTGGCACCGGCCCGTATCGCTTGTTGCACACCGTTGGCACAAACGTCTACAGGGTTACCTTCTGGCCCCTCGTCATATACTGGAATATCAAGCTGTTTACCAAGTGTTTGAAGCTGTTGGATAGCGGCTGGGCGATAAACGTCGGCGCCGACTAGCAACGGCCGTCTACCCTGTTTGCGCAAATGGAGGGCGAGCTTTCCCGCCATCGTGGTCTTACCAGCACCCTGCAGCCCAACCAGCATAATCACGGCTGGAGACTGCATCCCTAAATTCAAACGCCCCGGTTCACCAAGCGTCGTTTTAAGTTCGTCATTAACAATTTTAACGACCTGTTGACCAGGGGTAAGGCTACGCATCACCTCTTGGCCGACTGCACGTTCACGAACGCGCTTTATGAAGCTTTTAACAACTTTAAAGTTAACGTCAGCCTCTAATAAAGCCAAACGAACCTCTCGCATCGCTTTGTCAACATCTTCTTCAGTTAACTTGCCACGGCGGGATAAATTGTCAAAAACGGATTGTAATCTGTTGCCTAAAGATTCAAACATAATATCACAAACCCGACTGAGGATTTTAACCTAGTCAGGGTGCTGGGTCAACAAATGTTCTGCTGAAAATTCAATAAAAGAACTTAAAGTAAAAAAGTGAAAAGTAAAAAGCACGTTAGAACGGCAGAATCTCATCAGTTTGAAGAAAGTGATTCACTAAAATCAGGTGTTTCACCAAAATGTTGATGCGCTATTTCTTTAGTTTTTTGCAGCTCTTGCTCAAGCCCTAATTTTTCAAATAGGGTGAGCGCTGTTGAGAGTGCTTCTTTACCTTGCTCATGGTGCCGCTGAATGATATACGCCTCTGCTAAGCTGCGCCAAGCATAGGCCGCCATAAAGTAATCTTCATTTTCAGAAGCAATCTGCTGGCTCAATTGGAACTGTTTTTCCGCAAGTTTTAGCTCGTTTTGGGCCTGTGAAACGAGCCCAAGCGTGAAGTAGGCATAGGGTAGCGTATAGCCCTCTTCGAGAGCAAGCACGCGATGCGCCGTTATTTTCGCATTTTCAAAGTCACCAACTTCGTAATACGCTTCGGCAAGAGAAGAAGCAGTAACCGCTTCCCAATATGGTATTTGGGCATCTGCAAAAAATGAACAGGAGATCGTTGCGGCTGCTATCACTTCTTGAAAATTCCCCGCCTGTAGGTGAGTGGCGGCTAACGTGCTGCGGACCTTTTCTTCGGTCAACCTATCCCCTATTTTTCGGTAATGGTTAATCGCTGCCTCAGCATGGTGCTGTGCTTTTGCAACGTTGGCTAAACGGCCGTAAATCTTGCTGATTGAGCGATGCGCCTGCGCGAGACCAAATGCATATTGATTTTCACCGGCAAGATCGAGTGCCTGAGAATATTTTTCTTTGGCAGATTGCAAACGGCCGTTTTCTTCATCCAGAAATCCTTGTAAATAGAGCGCGTCATATTGGGCAAGATTCGCTTCAAGGCTGGCAGCATTCATTTCTCGCTGTTGGATTAAAACCGTCACTTTTTGGGACCGGTGATCGATCAGCCTTGACAACAGCCGGCTGACGACCGCGACACCATCATCATACTCATCAAGGGCTCGATATGGCTGACCCAGCGCGTTTAAAAATTCCCCTCGCAAAAGATGAGCCTGAGCGGTTGATTCACTGCTAGCAGGCCACTTGATCGCTTTAAGCGCAGACAATCCTTGTTCAGCATCACCTACCAATCGATAAAGTTCCGCCAGCAATAAGGCTAAGGCCTGCTGTTCTTCCTGGGGCAAGGTCGTCGGCGAAAGCTGTTCAAAGATAGTTAAAGCAATCGCCCCCTGCCCTCGCTGAATTTCAAACTGCCGATTCGGATACCAAAGCTGAACCATTTGCTCAAAATATCCCGCTTGAAAATAATGATAGGCTGATGAAGTGTAATCCCCATGTTTCGCCCGCACATCCGCCGCCGCCAAATGACACGCTTCACGAATTTCCGCAGGAAATCTTTTTCGATCAGCGTAAATTAAATCTTTAATGGTTGGTAATAACGAAAGGCCCTCAAAACCATCTTGCAGAATCAGTTGCCACTGAGCCAGCTGATTTAGTGCGGCCTCTTTATCAAGCCAAACATCCCTCGGGGCAGCGCTTCGAAACACAGATAAAGAAGCTAGAATTTGTCGCTCATCTTGTGAAAAGCGCTGCCAAAGTTTATGCCACAGAGCCTGTACAGCAGGCGTTTGTGGAATGCGTTCCACAATTGAATCAATTGGCATACTGCTCTTAAAAAGGGCTAAGCAAAGCCGTAAAAGTCGAGGATTGCCCCCCGTATATAAATGAAGGGCTTCACGATCAGTTACCAATAGTTGAACGGCAGCCTGCTCGAGAAATAGGGTTGCTTCCTGCGTTGAAAAATTGGTCAATTCTTCATGCAGCTCTGTGAGTAAGAGCGGTTTTTGACCCATTAAAAGCGTTGGGAAGATCGTCTGTAGGCTCTCTATAAAGGTAAGTAATTGAGTTTGAGAAACGGTGGCCTGATCAGGATCTGTTTGCAAAATATCAACTTCATCAATGCAGATTAGGATTGGTTTTGAAATAGCTTCTTGGCTACCGCGAATGTGAGCAAGCGCAATGTTAAAATCCTCAATTTTCCCATTATCAGCGACTAACTGCTTCCACAGTGCTGATGCACCATGCTTATGAAGGAAGTAACCAAGGGAAAAAAGAAGGGAGCTTAGCCGATCGTTAAATGAATCACGAAACGTAAACCAAAAAACGGGACTAGGCTGCCATTCTTGGGAAATAACTGAGCCTAATGCGGTTTTGCCAACACCACTGGCACCGCTTAAGGTTACTGAACGGCCGTTTTTCAAATGAGCGAAAACCACACCCACTAAACGATTTCGACCTACTAAGCTCACTGACTGCTCAGGTGGCTGTTCGAGTCTAAATGTTGGCTGCAGGATTCTTAAGAGGGCTTCACCAAGCTGTTGGTGGGCCATTTTTAAATGATTAAAGTAGGAAGCGCGGCTTATGCCTAAAAAATCACTTAATTCGAGATCATTATTTGAATACGGCCGTTCCCCCGCACGAAAAAATCGCCTAAAGTAGCGCAGCTCCAAGAGGTAAAAATGATATTTCCCACCTTTATGCCCGTGATTCTGCCTAGCAACAGCCACGTCATCGTTTAAGGTCGTTTTGTCATGTGGCGGTTCATCCTGCCATAGCTGTTCTGCTGCTGAGTGCAATAAGTGAATCAAAATTCGACCACGATGCTCGGGGGTATTAAACTCATTTTTCTGACCTACGATGGCTTGGCCCAGAAAGTAGGGGCTAGAAAGCGGAGAGTTTTCACCAAGCCATTGAGGCTCATCAAGATGATTTAAAGCTGCTCGAATTTGTTCGGTGAAGGATACGGCCGTTTCTTGTTGGCGTCGCTTAGATTTTGCCATGCTGGAATTTTAGACAAATTGACTCATTTTTAGACAAAAGTGAATGAGAGCTATGTTACCATACCCTCATTCATTGAGTATAAAGTAATTCACAATATTTGTTCGTTTTTTTTGATAAGATTTTATGAAATGCTGTAACTAAAAGTTGTTGTCATTGACTGTACCCTATTCTCTCAAGGAGACCACCTTCATGCGTATTGGAAAACTATCATTATCTGTTTTACTGTTTTTATTCCTCTCTTTTTTCCTTTTTTTAGCAAACAACCAAAAAGCATTTGCCAATCAACCCCAATTTGAAGCCAGCTGGGATATTCAAGTTGACTTCATTGGCAATCAGCCGAATGCTACCCTTACTGTCCGGGTCAAAGAGTATTTCAATGACATGGTTACCAATCACTCGACCAAACATGAACTCTCCTGTCATGTTCCGGCAAGCGTAGCCATCGAAAATGATGAAGCAGTTTTCAATGGCAAGGGGGGCATTTTGTGCAAAATCCCTTCGCTCAAACAGATTGTCTTTGAAATGACCGACGGGCAGTTTGTTTTGCCAGATGAATGTGATTGTAAATCAGGGGCTTTTGCCGCAGCCAATTTAACGCTTGATCCAAACACAGCAGGTGACGTGGAAAGCAATCCAGTTTTCACAATGAAAGACCTTTGGATGGACGCTCAATTGCTTCCTGATACTTCTTTTAGAGGACAAATGGCGTTTACAGTTGATAATCATACCGCCTTAAGTGATGGGTTTCATGTTCTGCCCAGCTCAAATTTTTTGTACGCTAATTTTTTACAAACCAATGGGGCAGAAAGTGAAGACCTGTCTTTTAAGCCGCTCTTTGATGCCAATGGAACTGATTTAGAAGCCACGCCTGAACAAATTGAAGAAGATTTAGCATTATCTTTTAAACAGCACCGCATCTATATTGGCTACTCGCCTTTGACGCATCAGGGGTTTAACGGCCGTATTCGCACCCTCCACGTCGATCCCGGTTGTTTTGGCAGTGGCTAAATAACAAATCTGCATCACCCAAACCGTTTACTCATGAGGCCTCACGTTATTTGTGAGGCCTTTTTTCTTCCCACCTTCCCCATCTTCCTTCCCGTAACTGAAAAACGTTAGACAAATCAGCCAAATTTTAGACTCACCCATCAAACCAGTGTGATAACGTGCCTTTCATGAAACAGACACGCTTATTTCAATATCTCCACATCCAATTAATTTATTTTGAGGCACTGAAATAAATGCGACTGTAAAGGCAATTTTGTTCAACATTTATTTTGTAACGGAATAGTTTTAGGAAGGACAAATGAATCATAAATATTATTTTCTTTTTATCCCTATCTTTGTATCCATCGCCCTCGTCTTTAATAATCCCGCCTCAGCCGAACCCGAATCTCCACCTTGCTTAACCACAGACTTATGTTTTGAGGAAGCCGTCAAAGCAACCAATTTCAACGGTGCCAGCGATATTGCCGTCGGCTATCTCAACAATGGCACCAACCTAGATTTCGTCACAACCGGTTGGTCAAGCGACAAAATCCGCATCAAAACGGGTAGCGGAAATGGTGCCTTTTGGGGAACCTGGACTTGGTCAATGGGTGATGGCACCTATGAAGTAGAAACAGCCGATTTTAACGGAGACGGCCATACTGACATTATTGCATCCAATGGCGAACAAGATCGGGTATTTATTCGTTGGGGCCACACAGGCTGGGCCAATGCTTCGGTGTGGACCGTTGATAATCACCCTCACTACTTAGCCGTTGGCGACCTTAACAATGATGGTTTAGATGATTTTGCAACAGGCAATACAACAGGTAACGAAACCATCACCGTCCGTTTAAGAAAACCAGGTGGCGGATTTGCCTTAGGCACCACCTACTCAGCCAGCCATTTTCTAAACGATGTTGCATTTAATGATTGTGATAATGATGGTGACTTAGACATGTTCTATTCCGGGGTTTTTACAGACCCGTTTGATCAAGAAACATTTGTCTATGTTCGCAAAAATGATGGCTCCGGCAATTTTTCATTGGCCACAGCGATTGATATGGACAGCGAAGGATACGGTATCAACATCGGATCATTGACCTTTGGTGATTTGGATGAGGATGGGTGGGACGACCTCGTTGCCACACGAAACGATCACAAGCTCATTCGCGTCCTCGGTGGTTCAAACTGTAACTTCCACAGCCCAGTTGTATCCACCGTACAGAGCAATCCATACAGCGTAGAAATGGCTGATATGAACCAAGACGGTGATTTAGATTTGGTCGTAAGCCACTCACTCAATCAATTGATCACCATCTATCTTGGGCAAGGAAATGGCAATATGACAGGGCCGTACGAACCAGAGCTCAATATGGATTGGCACGTTCGTGATATCGGTCTAGGTGACTTTAACAACGATGGCCTGACAGACATTGTCTATGCAGAAGATTCTGGGGTTTGGTTACTTCTGGCTCGTGAGGATTCTGACGTTGTGTGGACACCACCTTGGGTGATCCAAAACGGCATCACTTATACAACAGCCGGTAATGCCACGCTTGATTTAAAACAAAACGAACTCTTCTTAGCAAATATGGGTACCAGCGGAGAAGATGGGGTTGATATTCATCTTGAGGAAGCAACGTCTTGGTCAGCTGACCTAGCCCTTGAAGGAAGAATTGGTGCACAAGTAGAGATTGATGCAACGGCTAATGAGCAACAGGTAGGCAAAATTCAGCTTGTCGGTACAGACTCAGGATTAGAATTACGCCCCCATTTCCGCACGACAGATTTTCGGGTCATTTATTTACTTGATGGTGAACCTCAGCTTGAAGAAAAATATGCGGCTGCAGACCCCGTTCCCGTCGCAACGGTCAATTGGGATGAGCTTTGGTGCATTATGGATTTACCCATCGGTATACCTTCAGAAATATGCCGCCTCGCCTTTGAATACGGGGTTGACCCTGAAGATTTATATAATGTGGTCCTAGATTTTCCACTGCCCCTTGTCGTATCAACAGCTGATGGCAATCGTGTAAAGGTCAATCAGATTCAAATCATCGAAATACCCGGAAACGATGAAGAACAAGAAGCCAGTTCTCTCTCCCGAATTGAACTTCGTGGTGGGATGATAGACTCAATCGTTCTTGCCAATTCAGAAGTTGAATCGGTCTTTACGAATCCATTCTCACTTTATCTACCCATTATTATCGAATAGATTAAGTGAAACGAAGTTCCTGCTTAGCATACACCGACGGCTAAAAACTTCGTTTCCTCGAGGTTCCGATGCTTTTATTTAACAGGGTTTTCAATTTTGAAGCTTCGGAAAACCTAGCCACACATTATTTGTAATGTAATAAAAAAAGAGCCCGCTGACCTTTGGAAAGTCAGCGAGCTCTTTTTAGCAAGTAAAAATTATAATTTACAGTTTCGCAGCAGATGCTTTTAACGCATCAGCACGGTCTGTATTTTCCCAAGGAGCATCAATATCGTTACGGCCGAAGTGACCATAAGCAGCGGTCGCTTTGTAAATAGGACGCAGTAGATTCAAATCGCGAATAATTGCACCTGGACGCAAGTCGAAGTTCTCATTTACCAA
>JBCCFD010000080.1:0-22495 GCA_039029915.1 Chloroflexota bacterium | reverse complement strand
TCCTCAAGCTGCTTCACGTAGGTGATATCCTGCATCACAATGATCGTCCCCACGTCTGCTAAATGCTGGGTCGTTGAAAGGTATGTTTTTTCTCCAATCACAACTTCTGACGTTCGGCCAACCCCAGTACTTATTGCTTCAAATAGCTGCGACATGCTGGTTCCCAGCAGTTCATTAGCGGCATCATTTGATACGAGTAGGTTCCCCATATCATCTAGCAAAAGCAACGGCTGGGTCAAAGTGGCGGCTGTGGCTTGAATCGCCCGTCGCTGCCGAATGGATTCGGCAAATAGTGAGCTGTTCTCAATAGCTGTCGCAACGGGGTTTGCAAAGGCAAGGAGAAGAGCAATGTTCTCTTCGGTAAATTCGCGATCTGTTTTATTTAGAAGAGTCAGAACACCCACAACGCGTTCCTGAATTTTTAAGGGAATACCAGCGATAGAGTGGGCTTTACGGCCGTTTACATTATCAAGAGATTCATCATATAATTCTTCAATCTCAGATAAATCATTGGCAACAATTGCATCGCTTTCTCGAATAACTGCCCCAACGAAACCGCGATTCATAGGGTATTGATGCATTTTATCATCAACGCCATCGTGCAATTTCACGAAATCGTGATTACGATCCCGCAAATAGAGCCGAACCTCTTCGACAGGGCAGTATTTGTTAATTTCATCAACCAAAACCTGATAAACATCTTTAAATTCAAGCGAAGCAGACACAGCGCGAGACACCTCGTTTAGGGCGGACAATTCACGCACGCGTCGCTGAAGCTCTTCATCGGTTGATTGGAATAAACGCGCATTCTGAATGGCAATCGCGGCAAAGTCAGCAATAGCCAGTAAAAGCTGTTCATCACGCTCATCAAATTGACTTCCTGACTCTTTGTGGCCCACCCGCAACACGCCAAACGCAATCCCTCCTAGCATAATTGGGATATAGGCCAGCGCTTCCATCATATGGCCTGTGTTCAAGCGATGTTGATTCGTTGTCGGATTTTTCTGGGCTCGTGCAGGCTTACCAGACTGAATCACCTTGCTAACTAAAGGATCGTGATTCATTTGGAATTGAGAGGTGAAGTTACCATTTAACATCGCCGTGCTGCGCTGCACCTCAGGGAAAAGCTCACCCGTCGTTTGGTCAACGAGCCAAATGTCAGCCTCACCAGCCGATGTTAATGTTTTGGCAGTTTGGGCCACTTGGTTGAGCACGTTGTCTAAATCAATCTGAGATGTGATGGCTTTGGCAATAGAAGCTAAAGCTTCAGTTACTGTCGAATCTCGGCTGATTAATGGTTGGGTTTGAATGTGGGGGCGTTCAATGATGTGAACGTAAAGCTGCAGTTTTCCTAGGGAAATAATATCACCATCAATTAAAGAATATGGTGTTTTGATACCAATAGAACGGCCGTTTCGGGTTGTGCCATTGGTGCTTCCCAAATCCATAACCAACAGATTGTTAGCGGTAGGTCTAATTAAAATGTGCTTTCGAGAAACGCCTGAAAGATCAGCATCATAAGGCGTCAAATCAAATTCACCAAGCGAGTCATCCGTTCGACCAAACGTCACTTCCCCATTAATATCTAAACCAAATTTCCGCGAAGGATCAGACACCATTTCGAATAAAACGCGCCATACAGGTTTTTCAAAAGAGCCGGCTAAATCGGGATTGGGGATAGGCTGATAATAAGTCTGATCAGCAAGTTGGTCGGTAAATGAGTCGCGAAGAACAGAGCTATCTAAAAGCTCAGTTCTTGAAATTTTTGGATTTGTTGACATTACTAAAAGAACCTCTCACCTCAGGTCGCATGGTTAAGTAAATCGCAAAAAGAAATTTGAATTCCGAGGACTTCAATATGATTTACCTACAGGAGAACAAAAAAAATTAGACGCAGCTTTATATTAAACACTTTTTGTTCTTCACTTAATAGAACGAGTATTCACAACTTTTTCTAGATAAACAGAAGCGAAATAATCTTGCCTACTTCAAAATTTTTGTTCTGTTTACACAAAACTATCATCGATGTAAAGTTATTTTAAGATTACACACTCACTGATACTTCTATTAGCAATCTCCCAATAAAATAATACCAGCTACTTATCATACAGCTTAACACAAAACTTTTTATAGCTCAGTAAAAAAAGAGTATAAGAAATGAGTCATGATATAGGCCTAATTGGGGAACGTAAATTAGTTTGAAAGGAAAAGAATTTACGTTCTTAATAATAAACTACTACTTTTAGTGTTCCGAAGTTTCTAAATTGAAAACGTGTTAGATAAAAGCTTCGGAACCTCGAGGAAGCGAAGTTTATGGCTTTTGTTTTGTTCAAAGCAGGTACTTCGTTTCACGTTAGCTTCATCTTCTTTGAGGAAATTTTGACAGAAATTAGCGTAATCATCCCAACTTATAATCGAGCCCAGCTAACAGCAACGGCCGTTCAGTCCGTATTAGATCAAACATTTGAAGATTTTGAGCTGATCGTTATTGATGATGGCTCAACGGATAATACCGAAGAAACCATGGCTTCGTTTACTGATCCGCGCCTTGTGTATATCAAACAAGAAAATGGGGGCGTTGCCGCTGCCTGCAACACAGGGCTTGCTAAAGCGAAGGGAAAGTGGATTTCTTTTCTCGATTCTGATGATCAATATCTACCGCGAAAATTTGAGATTCAATTAGCCGCTGTGGCTGATGAACCAGAGGCAGGTGTTGTTTACGGCCGTTATTATGGCACCACCACCCTTCGTGAAGAAAAAACGATTACTGGCCGCTGTTTTCACCCTTATCCACTCGCTGACTTACTGATTGGGCCCATATTTCATAAATCAACCACCATGATGCGCCGCGACCTGCTTGAAACAGTGGGGTATTTTGATCCTCAATTTTGGGTTGGTGAAGAGTGGGAGCTAAACCTGCGCATGGCAATGACCAAATGTAAGTTTATTTGTGTTTATGAGCCAGTGTCAATTATCCAGATTCAAGAGGTGAGCCTCAGCCGGGATATACACAAGCATGAATCAAACGGCCGTATTGCACTGGATAAAACATTTAATAATCCAAATTTCCCCAAAGAGTTTGAATACATGAAATCATTTGCTTATGCGGCTCACCAGCTTCGCGTGGCCGCATCTGCTTACATATCTGACGAGCCAGAGCTTGGTCGTGAGCCTCTTTCTAGAGCGATTGAAAAAGAACCAGCCTTATTAAGTGAAAAACGAGATTTCCTTATCACCAAATTCTTCAACTACGTCCAAGGAGTTAGCTTAGAAGACCCATCCGTCACGCTAAAAAAAATAAGCCAAAATTTACCGAATAATCCCAAATTAAGAAGCTTTTTGATACGGGAACTATGGGGACGCTATCATCTCAACAAAGCGTTCAACGCCGTGCGGGAACACCGGCCAAGAGACTGTCGGCAACACGCCATCAAAGCGATTAGCCATAACCCAACCTACATCAAAAATCGTGGCCTGGTCTCCATCTATTTCCGATCGTTTTTAGGTAAAAGATTCCTAACGCTTGCAAACTGATTTTTAGCTCTTTTTTATTATTGAAGGGCTTTTGCAAAAGTTGCTACTAATGTCTCAATGTCGTAGGGTTTTTGAATAAAATCAACGACACCCTGACCGACAAACCGCCGCAAAGCCTCCACCTTACTGTACCCAGAAGATAATATCACTTTGATTTTGGGGTTTATTTCTTTTAATTTCAGATAAACTTCTTCCCCTGATAGTCCCGGCATCATTAAGTCTAGTAAAACGACTGAAATCACTTCTTGATTGGCTAAATATAAATCTATCCCCTCGGTTCCATCTTGTGCGGCTATCGTTCCAATATCATAAACATTGAGCATTTCAGTCACTGTATTTAATACATGCAAATCATCATCAATGATCAATATTTTATTTAAAGGTTCTATCGCTGATTTATTAGGGGCTGGTCTTTTTATTGGTAGAAGCTCTTGGGTTAAACTGACCGGGAAATAAAGTGAAAAAATTGTCCCTTTTCCAATTTCACTCGCCACGCTGATACCCGCTTTATGCCCCCGAATAATGCCGAGAGCAGTGGCTAGGCCAAGCCCTGACCCTTTTTCTTTGGTTGTAAAAAACGGATCGAAAATTTTTGCGATGGTATCTTTCTCCATCCCAGCACCCGTATCCTCAATTTGAATGAGGACATACTCCCCAGGCTGTTTTAATTCACCCGTGTATTCCCAAAATTCATTTTCAACATCGCTAATTTGATAAACGGCCGTTTTTAAACGGATTGTTCCCCCACCAACCCCAATTGCTTGCCCAGCATTAATCACTAAATTCATGAGCAATTGCTGAATTTGAGCAGCGTCTGCCTCAATTACCGGAATATCGTCCTGTAACTCAGTTTCCAGCTGAACATTAATTTGTAAAGAGATGTCAAAAAGTGGCAAATTGTTCACAATCAATTGATTAACGTCCAGTCTCCCAACAGAAAATGAACCTCGGCCCGAATAAGCAAGCATTTGTTGGGTCAGTTCAGCAGTTTGCTTCGTAGCCGAAATAGATTGCTCTACGTGCCGAACAGCGGGATGGTCAGCGTCCAATTTATATTGAGCTACAGAAAGTTGACCCAAAATCGCGGTTAATAAATTATTAAAATCGTGAGCAATTCCTCCAGCCAAAACACCCAAACTTTCCAGTTTTTGAGACCTAGCTAACGCATCTTCAAGATTTCTTTGTTCCGTGACATCCATGTACAAAACAAACAACGCTTGAACGAATCCATCAATCACGTGCGGGTAGAAGAATATATTGACGCGAGCTCTTTGATTATCAAATTTTTCAAATTCCCCTTCAAATGAAACAGTTCGTTTCTTGCGAAAGGCTTGCAGAACAAAGGGCCTAGAATATTGAAACGTTTCTTTTGGAATCACATTGATGGCCTCTTGGCCAATGATTTGATCAATAGGCAGCCCTAAATCTTTTTCAATTTGAGCATTTGCAAAGATGACTTTCCCAGATCTGCCAATATAAATAATTCTGGCTGGAATATTATTTAAAACCAAAGAAAAAATATCGTTCTGATTTTGTAAGGTCTTTTGGGTTTGCCGTAACTCAGTGATGTCAATACCAATCGCAATTCGCCCGACGACTTCATCGCGAACCAAATGAGGTACGTAGGTGTATTGTGTAAATATTTCTTTACCGTTAGGGGTAATACGGCCGTATTCATAAGAAACAGGGCTTCTACTTTTATACATCAAATCACGATGCTGCTTTCTAATCTCTTTAGACTCACTCATGTCTAAGGCTTGGTCATGGGAATGAACGGGTAAGTTTTCAGCTTTTAGGCCAAAGACATCTAAAAGCACCGGGTTAGCAAATTGGAGGTTTTCTTCCTTATCTAAATAGGCAATTTTGACCGGCAAATTTTCAGTTATCATTTCAAGCCAATCTGACTTTTCTTGGAGAGTATTTGCCTGCGCCTGAAGCTTTTTTTCATTCTCCTTAAGTTTATCATACATGTCTTGCAACTGTTTTTGCAATGTATTTATCAGATAAACGCTGCAAAA
This sequence comes from Chloroflexota bacterium, assembly GCA_039029915.1. GTDB lineage: Bacteria > Chloroflexota > Anaerolineae > Promineifilales > Promineifilaceae > QQUD01. The sequence continues at coordinate 16,943 of JBCCFD010000080.1, read as the reverse complement.
AAACATTAAAAAACAAACAAAAATCAGCAGGAATGACCCGTAAAATAAAAATGCCTCCCCCTTTAATAGAAACGTTCTCAAAAACATAAGAAGGAAAATACCGATACAGCCTAAAACGATGATATTTTGCCATTTTCTTGGAAAAATAAGAGAGGCGATAAAGGTTGTATAAATATTTAATGCCAAGGTGAATCCCCACCCAAACAGCTCAGACTGGCTTAAAAATAAACCAATTAGCAACTGAAACCCTAATAAAATTCGCCATGCCAAATCGGTTTGCTTATTTTGGATTAAAAATTGAATGACGATTCCGCCGAAAAAAACAAGCAGTAAGGTTGGCAGTGAAATAAAATTATACGCTTTCAAAGAAAAGAGTGGATACAAAACCTGTGACGATAAAAAAGCGAATGCAGGGGTAATGATCATCACCCAAGACATCGAATTTAACAAACGGCGCATTTCCGAGTTGGAACTCATGTTCACAAGCATAATATTTTCCTGCTTACTGAGGTTTTCTGTTTAGACACGAACTTTTGTTCCGTCAAACATCTATTGCTAAATTGGATTAGGCGACGGAACCTAAGGGTCTGACGCAAAGTAAACGAAACCTCAGGTTCTGCGCATATTGATCCCCATCATTTTATTCTGTTTAGAATAGTATTAATCTGGCTCAAGTTTGAATTTGACACAGCACTGTCAAAAATTCTTCCACCCAGAATCCATACTGATAGCCAGAAGGGTGCAAAAAGTCGCTACTTGTAAAGGAGGCTTGCTGTAAGGCCTGTCGGGATAACGGGGTAATATTTATGTAGCGCGATCCAGCTTCTAAGGTCAATCTTTGCTTAATTGTATTGTAACTGTCAATCTCAAGACCAATCTGTTCCCGGTTCCGACGGTGGGCAAAAGGGGTGGCTCCCCAATCTGGAATTGATAAAACAAATACTCGTTCAGCACCGAGCTTGGATTGCGAAATAGCGTAAGTAAGCAGCTCCTTGAATTCAATCTCATATTGTTCAAGATCTAGCCCCCGGTATTGATTATTGACACCAATGAGTAGAGTAACAATATCAAATTTTTCGCTGATTGACGCTTCATCAACGGCCGTTAATAGATCGGCCGTTGTCCAGCCCGTTCTCGCAATAATGATAGGGTCAGTGACAGCAATGCCCCGCAGTTGCAGAGCATCTCGAAGCTGATTAGGGTATCGATCCTTTTCAGCAATATTTTCACCAATCGTGTATGAATCCCCCAACGACAAAATTGTCAAAGGTTCAGCAATTTGATTATCACAAAACGAGACGGTTTTAGGGGTAGGTATTGGGGTTGGTGTTTCAAAAATTTGGGGGATAGTTGGTGTTGGTGCTGGCTGCAAACTGATTGGTGTGGGAACTACGGCCGTTTCCCCGCCACAGGCTAAAAGAAATAAGCCCAAAACAATAAGACATTTATGCCAGCGCCTGTGCAACAATGCCCCCCCAACCAATCAATGCCTCATCTTCATACCACCGACCCGTCATTTGCAGCCCAAGCGGCAAGCCATTTTGCCCCTTGCCGGTTGGTAAATTTACGGTGGGCAGGCCAGCATGAGTCCAAGGTAAATTCATGATAGGGTCACCCGTGCTGTCTAAACCTTTAGGAGCTGTTCCAGGTGCGGGTGGCGATAGCCATACATCAATCCCCTGCTTTTGCATGAGCTGGGTTAAGGCATCTCGGAGCTGCAAACGGCCGTTTAAGGCAAAATTAAGTCGACGCGTGGAAACAGCCTTACCTTTATCAAATAAGGCTACCGTTTTGTGATGGTAAAGTTCACCATACGACTCACGCCAAGTCGCATGAAATCGAGCCGCCTCAGCCGCCACCAAAAGCTGATGCCGATCTTTAATCTTTTCAAAATCAAGTAAGGCTAAAATTGACTTTACGGCAAACCCTGCCTCATGAAGCCGACGACATGTTTGGCGAAAATGAAGCCTTGCTTCCTGTGTGCAATAATCAAGGTAAGGTCCTTCAGGAATCCCAAAAACAGGTTTTTTATTGGAGATGGTCGGTTGCCAGTGGGAACATAAATAAGAGGCTGCCATTTCTAAGCCTGTAAAATCTGCCGCAAATAACCCAATATGGTCTACGGAACTAGCGAGAGGAATCACGCCCCGCTTTGAAATGCGATCAAAGCTTGGCTTATATCCGATTGCCCCACAGTAAGCACCGGGGCGATTAATTGAGCCAATCGTCTGGGTACCAAAGGTCAATGGGGCAAGCCCTGCCCCAACAGCCGCAGCAGAACCACTGCTTGAACCCCCCGGTGTGTGCTCTGGATGATGAGGATTTCGAGTAGGGCCAGGGGCGAAGTACGCAAATTCTGTCGTGACCGTTTTACCTAAAATTAAGGCACCGGCCTGCTTTAGCTGGGTGACGCATTCAGCTTCCTTACCCTGTAAAATATCACTCGGCAGTTGGCTCCCCGCCTGGGTCACAAACCCATCAACATGAAAAATATCTTTGACCCCAATTGGCACACCGAATAACAACGGCCGTTTTTCAGGCTCGGGGTAGTCGGCTAGTAGCTGATCTGCTTCATGGCGAAGGCGATCAAAACGGCCGTTTTCGGGGACAAAGGCCAGCACCTCCGGTTCACGCTGATTAAAGTGCTGCTCAAGCTCATTGATAAACTCGATTAACGGCCGTTTGCCACTGCGTAACTCATGGGCCAAAGTTGATAAGGTCGTAAAAGGTTTTGTGTGATCATCCATACCTCCAACTATACCTGTATCAATTCAAATGATAAAGAAATCAACCTGGTTCTTAAGCGAGCTGAGCAGATGATGTACGGTTATGAAATACACGTAACAGTGTTTTTAACGCCAGACGGGCGTGCTCACGGGCTAACGCTTCAGCACGCATCCCTTCACGTTGCTCAATCGCTTCCACGATCCCTCGATGCTGTTCTTGGGCAATAAAAAATATCTTCCAGGATTGATCGTACTCCGCTTCAGCTAGCGCAAACACGCTAGGTGAAGCAAAGGGCAATGCCCTAACTCGTTCATGAAGATGCTCAACTACAAAACTACTGCTCATTTGGACTAAATCTTGATGAAATCGATCGTTGATCAATAAATACTGTTCAATATCATCACTAGACAAACGTCGATTTTCTAACAAGCGCTCAATTTGATTAAGATGTTTATTTAATTGGCAAATGGCATCTTGGCTGACACTTCGCTCCGCACAAAGTCGCGCCGCCATCCCTTCCACCATTCCGCGTGCGTCTGCCGCATCTTTAATATCCTGCTCGTTAAATTTACGAGAAACATACCCTCCAGATGGCAATCGGTCGATCAGCCCTTCTTCGGCAAGCGTAGCTAAGGCAGCTCGAATTGGCGTGCGTGACACATTAAGCCTTTCAACTAAAGGCAGTTCCACTAATCGCTCCCCTGGTTTTATCCCGCCCCCAATAATCATCTCTCGAAGCGCTATCAAGGCTTTAGTTGTTTGTGACATATTAAAATCCTCACCGTTACGCATTTTGTTTGGTACAGATTGTATACATTATTTTAAAAATAAAGTAGCTAAAGCGAGTTTTCAAAGATTAACAGTGGTTAAATTCTATTTATTGTATACAATATTATCGATCAAAATTATTTTATTCACGCAAGTAAAATTCGGGAGATACGTCTGTGAAGAGAACACAAGTTGGCATCATCGGTGCAGGGCCAGCCGGCCTCATTCTTTCACAACTGCTTTATGAAAACGGCATCGACTCAGTCATTATTGAGCGCCAAAGCCGCAACTATGTTGAAGCCCGTATTCGGGCAGGTGTGATTGAGCAGGTCACCATGGACCTTCTGCGGGAAGCCAAAGTTCATCAGCGGATGGACAAAGAGGGGATTCCTCATGATGGATTTGCCCTCGCGTTTAACGGCCGTATTGCCCGCATCGATATGCACAAGCTCACAGGTGGCAGCAAAGTGATGATCTATGGCCAAACAGAGGTCACAAAAGACCTCAACAGTGCCCGAGAAAGGCTTGCGTTACCAACCCTTTATTCATCACCTGCCCTAGCAATTGAGGATCATCTCACAAAAAAGCCCAAAATCATTTATGCGCAAGATGGTCAACAAAAAGAACTTGTTTGTGACTTTATTGCCGGATGTGATGGTTACCATGGCGTCTCCCGTAAAACAGTACAAGACAACATTACCCAGTACGAAAAAATATACCCATTTGGCTGGCTGGGCATCTTATCAGATACACCGCCCGTTGATGAAGAGTTAATTTATGCCAATCATAAACGGGGGTTTGCTCTGTGCAGCATGCGCTCGCACAGTCGCAGCCGCTATTACATTCAGTGCGATTTAGATGACAAGGTTGAAAATTGGTCGGATGATGCATTTTGGGGTGAACTGCGGCGACGGTTACCCCCTCACGCCGCTGAAAAGTTAATAACCGGCCCTCGACTAGAGATGAGCATCGCGCCGCTGCGCTCCTTTGTGGCCGAACCAATGCGCTTTGGCAATCTGTTTTTAGCTGGAGACGCTGCGCACATCGTGCCGCCAACAGGTGCTAAAGGCCTTAATCTGGCGGCTTCAGATGTCTACTACCTCTCTAAAGCAATAATCGCATATTACGAAAACGGGCGAACAGATTTAATTGATCGGTACTCAGAAGCTGCCCTGAGACGGGTTTGGAAAGCCATCCGTTTTTCATGGTGGTTTACCTCTATGATGCACAAATTTGATGATGATGCGCTCAATCACCGGCTTCAGCTTGCAGAGCTTGATTACCTGACCAGCTCTGAGGCTGGCATGACCTCAATGGCCGAAAATTATGTTGGGTTACCCTTTGAGGAGTTTGTGTAGATGGATGAGAAGTATCAAAACGGTATGAAAACAAGACGCTCCGTGTTAGGAGATGCCCACGTTGACCGAGCAGAAGCCAACAAAACGTCATTTGACACTGATTTCCAGCGCATGATTACGGAGTTTGCTTGGGGCACTGCATGGCAAGGGGACGTTTTAGATATTCCGACGCGGCACATGATCACGATTGCGATGCTGGCGGCTCTGGGAAAAGAGCACGAGCTAGCAATGCACATTAAGGCTACGAAAAACACCGGCGTTACGGCAGAACAACTCAAAGAGGTCTTTATGCATGTGGCTATTTATGCGGGCGTTCCGGCTGCTAATACGGCCATTGGCATCGCTAAAAAGATTTATGCAGGAAATGACTGATCGTCATTGATTTAAAAGAGGTCCTTATGAAACCACTTGAACAATACAGCGGCATTGACTGGGAAGCCCACCCGCCCTATTTTCACGAGCCATATCGGTCTACGGCCAAGCGATCGCCTCAAAAACCGCTTATTCCAATAAAACAGTCTCTTTCAGAATTGACGGGTCCTGTATTTGGAGAGGATGATTTACGGCCGTTAGATAACGATCTGACTCGTAACGCTGTGGTGAATGGCGAACCAATTGGTGAACGTATCATCGTGGTCGGCAAATTGCTCGATGATTTAGGCACCCCGATTCCTCATGCGCTGATCGAGGTGTGGCAAGCAAATGCGTGTGGCCGATACTTCCACAAAAACGACCAGCATGACGCTCCGCTCGACCCCAATTTCAAAGGCGGCGGCAGACTGCTGACCAATGACAAAGGGGAGTATCGTTTTGTGACGATCAAACCGGGCGCCTACCCGTGGGGCAATCATCACAATGCTTGGCGACCCGCCCACATTCATTTTTCGGTGTTTGGTCATAACTTCCTGCAGCGATTAGTGACCCAGATGTATTTTCCGGGCGATCCGCTCATGGCGCTTGACCCTATATTTAACGGTATTCCAAACGAAAACGGCCGTAATCGTCTGATTTCTAGCTACGCCCACGACATCACAAAACCAGATTGGGCGCTTGGGTATCGCTTCGACATTACCGTTTGTGGCCCCCGCGAGACCCCATTTGAGACAAAAGAGGTATAAGCATGAGCGGACAATCTCCTAGCCAAACCGTTGGCCCATTTTTCCACATTCAGTTAACCACATTACCTCAAGAAAACTTGATCCAACCTGGAACCCAAGGTACTCAAATCATCATTCATGGGCAGGTTTTAGACGGGGATAGGCAACCTATTGATGATGCAATGGTAGAGATTTGGCAGGCAGATGCCAATGGATTTTATAATCATCCCCATGACCCCAATCAAACCCTTGCAGATCCGCATTTTAGAGGATTTGGTCGAGCTGAAACCATTAATAGCGAAACCAATCACTACACATTCCATACGATTAAACCGGGGGTTGTTTCAGACGAGGACGTTCCGTTTATCAACGTTCGAGTCTTTGCTAGGGGCATGCTTGTTCATGCCAACACACGTCTTTATTTTGCTGATGAAAACAACAGTGAAAGCAATGTTTTCAACTCAATTCCACCGGAAAGACAGCACACGGTTGTGGCAACTCTCGTTAAAAATACGGCCGTTCCTACTTATCGGTTCGATATCCACATTCAGGGGGATGATGAAACTGTGTTCTTTAGCCCATAAGGAACGGAAGGGCCTCATTGGTTTAATAAACCAGTGGCTTCAATATTGATCATCATGTCACTTTCCCCATTAGATTCTCAACTATTCCAACCGCTGTTTGAAGATGAAGTGATAACGGCCGTTTTCTCCGATGCTAGCTTCATCCAAAAAATGGTTCAGGTTGAGGCAACGCTGGCAAAAGTTCAGGGAGCGCTAGGCATTATTCCACAAAAAGCGGCGGGAAAAATCGTAGAAAGTGGCAGCTCATTTAAACCTGATATCCAGCAAATGCACGCAAGCATCGATAAATCAGGCATGCCCGTTATCGCCCTCGTCAATCAGCTAAAGAGCCATGTTGGCCAAGAAGCTAAGGAGTTTGTCCACTTTGGGGCCACAACCCAGGACATCATGGACACAGCTCGGGTGCTCCAGCTCCGTGACGCTATCTCCCATTTTGAGTCAATGCTTCAAGAATTAATCCCTCAACTCACTCAACTAGCCGATCAACATCGACACACCCTAATGGTTGGCCGAACACACGCCCAGCAGGCGTTACCTTATTCATTTGGTTTGAAGGTCGCGAACTGGCTCTCTCCACTCCTTACGCATCAAGAACGTCTGCAACAGCTCAAACCACGACTTTTGGTCGTTCAATTTGGGGGTGCGGCGGGCACTTTATCTGCTTTAGGCAACCAAGGAACGGCCGTTCAATCCCAGCTTGCAAAAGCACTAGAGCTTGGTTTAACGCGAACACCTTGGCACACTCAGCGAGACAATTTCGTCGAATTTGCAGGCTGGCTCTCTCTGCTAACCGGCAGTTTAGCAAAAATGGCCCAAGATATCATTTTGATGTGTCAATCTGAAGTTGGCGAGCTACGAGAAACGGCCGATTCGTCTCGCGGTGGCTCAAGTACGATGCCACAAAAAAGCAATCCGATGATCAGCGAGCTAATCATTGCTTCTGCCCGCACAAACGCTTCGCTACTCGGCAATATGCATCAAGCGCTGATTCAAGAGCAGGAACGAGCGACGCACGGTTGGCAAATGGAGTGGCTGACGCTACCGCAGATGGTAGGCTTAACGGCTGTTGCACTCCAAAAAGCAACCTTCCTCAGCCAAAATCTCGTCGTGAACCGCGACGTCATGGCACAAAATATCAAAAAGTCGAATGGGCTCTTACTTGCCGAGGCCATCAACTTTGCCTTAGCACCCGCTCATATGAGCCGCACAGACGCAAAAAAGCTAATTCGGGAATCATGTCACATCGCTTATAAAGAAAATCGCCATCTCATTGAGGTACTACAAGAGAAATTAGATGTCTCTTTAGATTGGCAGTTTTTGCAAGACGAAGCAAACCATCTTGGTAGCGCAAACGATTTTATAGATAGGGTTTTGAGAGAAGCTGAGGAGATTTAAATGAGAAATATTACTGAAGATAATTTAACCCAAGTCGTTCTGGATAGAACCAATATTGAAGACGGACGCACCAAAGAGTTTCTCGATAAATTGATTACTCACGTTCATGCTTTTGTGCGAGATTTTGAACCAACGGAAGCTGAATGGTTTGCCGCCATCGACTTTTTGACCCGCACGGGACAAACCTGCACCGATACCCGACAAGAATACATTTTACTTTCAGATGTTTTGGGCGTTTCGATGCTCGTCGACGCCATCAACCACCGAAACATGGACGGGGCAACGGAAACCACTGTAACCGGACCATTTCATGCAGAAGCACCCGCGATGGAAATGGGCGCCATGATTGCTACTGGGCCAGAAGCAGAGCGGGGCGCACCATCTGTCGTCCGTGGTCGCATTACCGACACGGCAGGCAATCCCATAGTCGGTGCCACCGTGGATGTGTGGCAATCTGATGATATCGGCTATTACGACACGCAAGATGTCAACCAGCCCGAGGTCAATTTGAGAGGGTTATTTACCACAAATGAAAATGGTGATTATTGGTTTAGAACGGTCAAGCCAAGCAGCTATCCAGTCCCCACTGATGGCCCCGTAGGGGAGCTTTTAAACGCTGCGGGTCGCCATCCGATGCGGCCCGCTCATATCCACTTTTGGATCAGAGCGGAGGGGTACGAACAGCTAATTACCCATATCTTTGTGGAAGGGGATGAATACATTGAATCGGATGCCGTCTTTGGCGTTAAGGACTCTCTGGTTATGGATTTTATTGTCAACAAGTCACAAGAAGAAGCGGAAAAATATAATTTTAATGCACCATTCTATGAAGTTGAGTACAACTTCGCTTTAAAGAAAAATGACGCGTAATTTTTAGGAACTCAATATGAAACAAGTCAACATCATTTCAGCACAAGAAGCGGCCGAGCTCGTCAAGTCTGGGGACACAATGCTAGTGGGAGGCTTTGGCATGACGGGCAATCCGACTCATATTTTGCACGCCTTGGCAAAAACGGCCGTTTCTAACCTCACCTATGTAGCCAACAACGTTGGGGAACCAGGTCTGGGCGGCGGACGCCTGCTCCGTAATGGACAAATCAAAAAAGCAATCGGCTCATTTTTTACCAGCAATCCTGAGGCCGTCGCCGCCGCTCAATCGGGCGAAATCGAATTCGAACTGCTCCCTCAAGGCTCATTATCTGAAGCCATGCGGGCAGGTGGGGCCGGAATCGGTGGTTTTTACACACCGACCGCTCACGGCACGGTCATTGCTGAAAGCAAAGACAACCGCATCATCAACGGCAAGCCGTACGTCTTCCAAGAGGCTATTCGTGGCAATGTGGCGCTTATCCGAGCTTGGTGGGCCGACACGGCCGGAAATCTTGTTTATCGCATGACGGAACAGAACTTTAACCGCGCCATGGCCACTGCGGCCGATTTGGTGATCGTTGAGGCCGAAAACATCGTCCCTGTTGGAGAGCTTGATCCAAACAGCATCCACACGCCGGGCTGCTACGTCGACTATTTGGTTGAAGCCAAAACCTCTCTTGAAGATTTAGGCAGCTCCGCCTCGATTTCAGGAGGTGCCAAAAAGGTTAGCCAGTCGCGCATGAATATGGCAAAGCGAGCGCTGCAGGAACTGAATCAAGGAGATGTGGTGAATCTTGGTGTTGGCATCCCAACCCTCGTCGCTGATTTGATTACCCCTGAACACGGCATCATTTTACACAGTGAAAACGGGATGCTGGGTGTGGGGCCAGCTCCGGAGTCCGGTGGGGCCATGGAGTACCCTGTGAACGCCAGTAAGATCCCAGTCACTGCCCTTCCCGGCAGCAGTTATTTTGACAGCGCCGATAGCTTTGCCATGATACGTGGGGGGCATATTGATGTCGCTGTCATGGGGGGGTTGCAAGTAGATGAACAGGCCAATTTAGCAAACTGGGCCGTTCCCGGAAAGCCACTGCTGGGCGTTGGTGGTGCGATGGACTTGGCGTCTGGAGCAAAACGGCTGATTATTACAATGGCCCATACAAGCAGAGACGGCCGTTCCAAAATCGTCCCATCCTGTACACTTCCTCTCACAGCCTTAGGTGCTGTAGACATGATCATTACAGATCTCGCCGTCTTTAAATTTATTAACGGAAAGATGACCCTAATTGGGGTCATGCCCGGTGCAACGCTCGAAGAAGTCCAAGCGAAGACAGAGGCTGCGTATGAAATCAATCTTCCCAAATAAATCTTGATATATTAGAATCTAAAAAGATTTCTTAACGATTATTTTTAGAGAGTATTTGTTATGACCCTATTTACAATCGGAGATTTTGCCAAGCTTTCCCAAGTTTCAACCCATCGCCTGCGCAACTATGATAAGCAGGGATTATTACACCCAATGCATACTGACCAAGATACCGGGTATCGATATTATTCAGCTGAACAACTGGGCACCGTTAACCGTATTGTTGCGTTACGCGATTTAGATTTGTCTTTAGAGGAGATCAAGTCGGCACTTACAGCCGAGGTCGATGTTGAACAAATGAAACAGCTCCTTCTTCAACGTCAAGCAGAGCTTGAGGAAGAAATAGCGTCTAAATCAAACCAACTTCGTCAAGTACAGCATCGCTTGATGCAAATTGAAGAAGCTGCCCAGCTACCGCTGTTCGAAATCATCGTTAAATCTTTACCCTCTTATTCTGTGGTTTCAATGCGCCAGCTTGTAGGGCATTTTGATGAAATACCCTACTATAGTCGCGTGCTCCATTCAGAAATTCATTATGCTCTTGAAAAAGTGAATATAGCTGCTCAAGCACCTGCCATGAATCTCTATCACAATCGGGTATTCACAAGAACAAATATTGAGCTTGAAGCGTGTGTGGTTATCCCATCTCACGCAATGAACAAAAGCCTTAACTCACGTTTCCAATTGCGCCGGGTAAAGGATGTGGAAAAAGCCGCCACATTAGTATATTCAGAAGATTGCGAACACATTGAAGTAGAATTAGCCATCATGTCATTATTGCAGTGGTCAGCCCGAGCGGGTTATCGAGTGGCCGGTCCAATGCGGGAAATTCATCACTCACCCATCATTCACAGCGTCAAAAATCAATATGGGGACAGTGTCGCTGAATTCCAACTCCCGATCGAAAAAATTTATTCGCAACCTTAGCATAACACTAAGGTTTTCCCCCTTGACCTTAACTTTGTGTCAAAGTTTAAACTTCCTGCCATGGAAAATAAATGTTATAAGCGAGTTGTTCTCACCGAATATGGTGGTCCCGATGTACTAAAAGTGGTTGAGGAACCAAATCTTCCGGAGCCTCAAAATAACGAAGTACGAATTAAAGTTCTGGCAACCAGTGTCGCCTTAACCGATACGCTCATTCGTCAAAACAGATACCCTGCGCTGTGGGGCACAAAGCCACCGTTCTCACCCGGATACGACATGGTTGGCATTGTTGACAAGCTCGGTAAAGGGGTATCAAAATTCAAAATTGGTCAAAAGGTGGCGGAGCTGACCGTTATTGGGTCTTATTCAGAATATATCTGTCTGCATGAAGATCAATTGGTGCCAGTTCCAGATGCACTGGATGCCGCAGAGGCGGTCAGTATGATTTTGTCTTACATGACGGCGTATCAAATGCTGTATCGAAACGCAAACTTACAAAACGGTCAGCGTATCTTAATCCTAGGTGCAGGTGGAGCTGTTGGCACTGCCTTAATTCAACTGGGCAAGATAAATGATTTGGAAATGTATGGCACAGATTCAATACCAAAGCATGAGCTCATCACCAATTTAGGCGCAACGCCTATTGACTACAAAAATGAAGATGTCCCTACCCGAATCAAACAATTGACTGGGGATGGGGTTGATGCGGTGTTTGACGGGGTGGCTGGTAAAAGTTTTGCTCAATCTTTCAGGATGCTTAGAGATGGAGGCATGCTTGTGGCCTATGGGGGCTTAGGTGTTAACTCACTATGGGGAGGGCTAAAATACCCAATTGATTTACAAAGATTGAAGCTATGGAATTGGTTACCAAACGGCCGTTTTACGTCATTTTACTCCATTGCGACACTGCGTAAGAAAAAGCCAGACTGGTTCTATGAGGATCTAACCGAACTATTCAATCTACTGAATCAAGGCAAAATCAAGCCGGTCATTGCCAAGCGATTTCCTTTGACCGAAGCGGCGAATGCCCACAAGCTCCTTGAAAGAAGAGGCATCAAAGGCAAGATTGTCCTCACAATGAACAACCCTACCTAAGAGACGTTCTCATTAAATTCTCGACTTACAAATATAGATCTCGAACAACGGCTTTCTGCGGGTTTGCGCGGTCGATAACAATAATGACTTGGTCACCTACCTTCAGTTGGCTGGCCACTCTCGTCCGACGAATTGCATTGCCGCCACGATATGCTTTATCAACATACTCATAAGCATATTCCACTCGTCCACGCCCGCGATAAAATCTGATGTTCGTAATTTGGCCCTCGACTTCGATACCCCGGTCAAAAATGTCTTGGATAGACTTAACTCGCCAAGTGAGCAAGGGAATCCCCACGACAACCATAATAATGCCAAAATAGAAGAAAAATGGGGAGCCATTTGGGTTTATCGGATCGCTTCCTCTTGAGTCTGGTAAAAAGCCAAAATACACAATCGCAATGTACATTCCCCAAATGACAATTGGGAACATCACTGAGAGCATCGCTAGATAATCCCCCTGGATAATCCCGGAAACTGATGGTTTATTTGTTTGTTGCATGATTATTTTCCTCCGACACGATTTTAGGCTAATACTGTTTCGTCCACCTTAGATTGTGAATAAACGACACAAAACCTCAGGTTCTGTTTGTCTCAATTCCCATTATTTTAAGCAGGACAAAAACTACACGATTTTGAACGATTGGTGTTCAAATTTAAACCTAACTTCACGATTTGGTTGTTTATACACGACACCTTGCTCATCCACAACTTCAAGCGTATTTGGCACGGCCATCAAGGGGGCACGCACTGTATCTAAATAGTCGGTCTGAACGGCGGCTGATAAGTGATGGAGATGCTGGCGATAGAGGGCCGTTTTTTGTAAGGCAACCCCTTCCCACAAGCGCCTGCGCCAGTGCCAAAGCATATAAATACCATTTAAGACGACGCTAATCGCCAAGGCCCACCAAACACCATTTGACCCAAACCCAAGTGGGAAAGCAAGGAGATACGCCAGCGCAACGGCCGTTACTGCCCGAAACGCAATCGTCCCAATCATGCCCGGCATTGAGTCACCCGCCCCACGCATAGCCCCATTTGCAACCATTGAAATCGCATTAAACGGTAAAACCACTGTATTAATTCGCAAATAAGCCGTCCCAGCTTCAGCTAAGATAGGTTGAGCACTGGGATCAAATAAATTGATGATTTGCGGGGCAAAGATGATCATGGGGGTAGCCAACAAAATCATGAGACCAATTCCCAACACCATTGATGTATTCCCTCTACGCCACGCTTCTTCAGTTTGCCACTTTCCTAGCGATTGCCCTACCAGGCTTGTGGCAGCGACGTTGATGCCTAATACGGGCATAAACGCTAACGATTCCACTTGAACGCCAATGGCCAAGGCTGCCACACCATAAGTGGCAACCTCAGTTGAGGTAATAATGCCAATTGTTAACAGTCGCGACCCATTCCTAAACACGCCTTGAATACCGGATGGCACCCCAATTGTGAGGATGTCACGAATCAATTGCGAGTTAGGCCAGTAGGTTCCAGCCGTGATCTTGACGACGTTTCGGCCAGAATACAAGATTGATAGTCCAATCGTGAGGCCGATGCCCCGAGCAATTAATGTTCCAACAGCCGCCCCGTCCAACCCCAATTCAGGAAATGGACCAACGCCAAACATCATTAAATAGTTAAACAAAATATTAAATAGGTTTAACCCACTGTTCAAAATAAGAGGTGTGACGGTGTCACCAGCCCCCTGCATCAGGCGATCAATGATGATGTTGAGAACAATCAGTGGGGTACCTAAAAATAATATTTGGAGATAGCTTGTTGCTAAATCAACAGCCAGCGGGTCGCCACCTTGATTAATGAGTTGAAGAATGGGCCTAGAAAGTGTGTATCCTAATATCGTTAAAATAAGGGATAGCATGACTCCCGAAGTAATCGACTGACGGGCCACAACGCTCATTCGCTGAGGGTCTCGTGCGCCTTTTGCCTGCGCGATCAGCGACATACCACCGGCTGAAACGGACAGCAGCAAGACAAAAACTAAGAGTCGTAGGGTGTTGCCCATGCCTACGGCGGCGATAGAAATTGGGCCTAGTCGCCCCACCATGAAGGTATCAACAACGCTGACTGAGGTTTGTAATAAATTTGTGAGAACAACGGGCCAAGCAAGCTTCGCGACATGCTTTATCTGGTTAAAATCCAAGCTATCCCCCGTCCATTGCACAACGAAAACCGAGGTTGGCTCGAGCAACGGTCGGGTCAAATGAGTTACGCGCGGAAACGGTTAAATTATCTTGGCTGGATAACCACGATCCACCTCGAATTGCTTTAAACTCGCCTTCAGTTGGGCCAAGCGGATTGGTATCAACAGACTCTTCGTAATAGCCCGGGTCATACCAATCGTTCACCCACTCCAGCACGTTACCCGACATATCGTAAAGACCAAGAGGGGAACGGCCGTCTGGGAAACTTCCAACAGGAGATGTATCCTGATGACCATCATCAAATTCACCGTCTCGCCGATCGATCGGGCAGTTTGAATCACAATAATTTGCCTTGACGCCGTCGAATGCATCTCCCCATGGATACCTAAAAATCAAAGCCTGTTCCGCGTCAAAGCCGGCGGCCATTTCCCACTCCGCTTCTGAAGGCAATCGCCCGCCACGCCATGTGCAAAACGTTTCTGCTTGAAACCAGTTCACAAAAATGACTGGATATTCGTCAAAAGACGTGTCACCATAATACGCTTCATGGTAGGTAGCTGCGCTGCTAATGGGTGGCTGGCAGGCACCATCATCCACACACAGCGCATATTCACGGTTGGTCACTTCAGTTTCATCAATAAAAAAAGCGGATAGCCGGATAAGATGGGAGGGAGCCTCGTTTTCATCTCCATCATCAATGCCCATTCTAAAAATGCCACCGGGAATATAGAGCATTCTAGCTCCAGAATCGGTTAAGAAGGGTTCAGGGGTTGGTCGGGGGGTTTCAGTGGGAAAGGGAACTGGTGTATCAGTCGGTGCGAGTTGGGTAGCAGCGGCCACGATAGCCGAAGCGACAGTGGCTGTCGCTTCAGCAACGGTCGTTCCCTCCTGCTCATTTTGATTGGGTCGGCTCGTCACAAAAATAACCGCCAAAATCAAAATCAGAATTGAAGCAATTCCAGCCAATCCCCATACGGTGCGCTGTTCAATTTGACGCCGTCGCGAGGGGGGTAATTTGGGTTGAACTTGCTGCCCCAGTTGAGAAACCGTGCGGCGATATTCCAGAGGGGGTGCCTGCGGCTGCTGCCCATAAGGTCGATTCAGCGCTTGGGAAAAGTCAACGGCCGTTTCATATCGCGTATCCGCTTTCAATGAAAGAGCCCGCGTCGCCACCAGCGACAGATAGGGTTCGACATCAGCGTTCACTTCTCTGGCGGCCTTCATTTCATCAAGCCCGCTTTCTCGCTTAAGCGCCATCGGGGGAATCTCACCCGTCAACATGGCATAAAGAGTTGCCCCCAAGCTATAAATATCTGTAACCTCAGAAACTTCATCTTGCGTTTGCTGTTCGGGCGCCCCATAGCCGGTGGCTCGAGGACGCACCCCTAAGCCTGGCAAGCCGGTGTTCACCAAATAAACGGTCCCATCTGGGGATAGTCGAATGTTGGCTGGCTTGATATTCAGATGAAGCTGGTTGTTTTGGTGGAGAAAGGTCAGCGGCTCCGCAATAGATTGCAGCCAATTAATGATGAGATCAGAAGGTAAACGGCCGTATTGTGCCATCAGGCTCTGTAAATCAACCCCATCAATATATTCACTCACTAAAAACTGACCGCTGTTATCCAGGGCAAAATGATCTAAAACCTTGGGCAGCTGCGGATGAGCAAGCTTGCTAAGTTTTTGCGCCTCTTTGCGGAAGCGGCGTTGAATATCCAGCGAGCTATCCAAATACTCCTTAATTGCCACATCCTGCTGAATCACGATATCACGGGCTCGATAGACAGCGCCGTACGATCCCTCTGCAAGCAGGTGGACAATGCGATAACGCTGGTTAAGAAGTTCTCCGGGAAGTAAAGGCATGGGGTAATTGGTAAATTGATACTTTATTTTACTGCGAAGCTTTCACTTCGCATTTTGATGTGCTGTTCAAATATTTCAAGACAGCAAAGAATCCTATAAGATCGCATTTAATAAGTCAAAGCGTAACAAAACATCCTCAATTTCAATTCATCTTGACCTTTATTCCATGAACTTGAGCGAAGGCGCCAAAGTCACAGCTTAAAAGCCGGTTTGCTTACCTTCAAAAATCAATCTCGAACCACCCGAGATTGAAAATATTGCTCCTGAAACGAAACGGCCGTTAAAATCTCAGCATCGCTCATCTGCACCCCATCCGGCACCACCACCAGCTTGTCGTCATCATCATCCAGGCGGTGAATAATGGCAGTGCAACGGCCGTTAAAACGGTTGAGCGGTTCAGCCACACCTAATACGTACGCATCTAACGCATCTCCATCAGGAGCTAGCACGTTAGGCAAATAGCCATAATTCACGGGATACTCAAAGCCATCAGTGGGGTGCATTGACCCCATTGGCCGATCCATTTCAACTGTGACCATCTTTCCTAAAAAAGCCTTTGCTTGCTTGAGAGAATGGTTGAAGCGCTCAAATTTCACCAAATCAGGGAACTTCTCAACCTCTCCACCGCCGTATCTAATCATGTCAGCCTCAACAAGTGGCATGGAAACGGCCGTTTTGCCAAACTGAGCAATCATTTGATAATCGCTGGGAATGATGGTTTTTTGTTC
>JBCCFD010000079.1:0-22987 GCA_039029915.1 Chloroflexota bacterium | reverse complement strand
TTGAGCAACTGTAAGAAGAGCGAGGCGTCGCCCAAGCTTGAGTTTATTTGCATCCTGGCCATTCTGTGTGCCTTCTAACTGAATTCCATTTTAGAATTTGGGCGTTTTGCTTGTCACTGCTAATTCCGGCAGAATTTTTGCCGGAATCGGCAATAAGTGCAGCTTAGTTTTTGGGTCTTATATAATTTTCAATCTCAGCATTTTTGGGCACAAAAAAAGAGGGCAGACTCTAAAAATTTGTCAGCCCTCTCTCTTTTGTTATTTAACTCAGCTTTATGAACAAATAAAAGGTTTTTGGCCAAAACCACAAACACTGGTGTCAATTAAAGAAGATGTTCCCGTTTTTGATTTCATTAAATGAGCAGAATGAAACCGTTTGCTTATAAAGGCTTCACAATATCTTGGCAACAACAGCAACACCCTCCATTACACGGAGGGCCACAGGCTAACACTTCTTTGCGAAGGTCATTTAGACGACGACCAAAACCTAATCGTCCTCGTGTGATTAGCTTTGGCATTTCAAAACTTGAGGTTTTTTCTTCCTGTCTTAAATTTGAAATATTATTTTTTAGCATCAGAAATTCTCCTAAAATGAATAAGTTATTATTGAAAGTAGCACATTTGCAGGGATTTTTTTAAGCGTGAACATCTCCTTCAATTTCGTTCATCTGCTACTCAACTTCTCTCAATAGCTATTGAGGCTTATTACATTTTAAAATTTGGAAAATTCAACTGTAACTGTTAATTCCGGCAACATTTTTGCCGTTTTCGGCAACTAATCTCTGACTAACTTGATGTATGAAACAGCCAACCCAACGCGAGTTTCAACTAAAAACTTATCGCATGCTGAACGAATATAATAACGTACTGTTCTCTCACTTACCCCCAATTTTTGGGCAATCTGCCTATCACTCATTTCGCAAGAAACAAGCCTGGCGATTTCTAATTCACGCTGAGTTAAATTTTTGAATTTGTATAAATCCATAGATTATTTCCACCTCCACTACCAGTTACTTTTAGCTAAAGTTTTGTTTAAAAAATGTTAAAGGTGCTGTATTTTTTGTAAGAACGGCCGTTTTCTTGCAAGAACTATCATTTGCTATCGCAATTCATCATTCGATATGACAATTTATACAAAGGAGCCCTCAAACTTGAACTATTTAAAGTCATTACTGCTTCTCCAACACAGTTTTATCCAAAAATAAATCTTAGATTGCTACACTTAACGGTTTTTTTTAAAATTTCCGACACGATTTTTAATTTTAGATTAAATCACCCCATCCACACGGCAACATTTAGCTGATTGGACGCTCCGATTGCTTCTAAATCTTTTTCCATTCATATAAAAAATTCTTAAATATTTTTAGGATCGTTTCTTGATCTATTACTGATTAAGATCGTTTACAATATAACGGCTTAAATGAGCCAATTTTGTTAATGGATGTGATGTAATGATTAAATTTTTTCCCGCAAGCCCTAAAAAACATGACCCTCTGGCGGTCGCTTATGACTCTTTTTTACAAGCATACCCGACCTATAAAAATACGGCCGTTTTAGACCAGCTCCGCAAGACAGAATACGGCCGTTTAGACGCTCAACAACAAATCTACCTCGACTATACAGGCGGCGGACTGTACAGCGACAGCCAGCTGCAGCAGCATCTCAAAATTTTACAAAGCAACGTTCTCGGCAACCCTCATTCAGCTAATCCCACATCGCTTGCTATGACTGAACTGGTGGAAGAAACCCGAGCCTACGTATTGCAATACTTTAATGCGGATCCCAAAGAGTATTTTGCTGTTTTCACACCAAACGCCACAGGAGCGCTAAAACTTGTGGGTGAGGCTTACCCATTTTCTGCTGATGGATGTTATGCCTTAACCTTCGACAATCATAATTCCGTCAACGGCATACGTGAATTTGCTCAGAACAAGGGTGCTGACATTCAATACATTCCATTGCGCCGACCAGATTTAAGAATTGACCAACAAGCATTATCAAAAGTTCTTAGGTCTGGTAATCCCGATCAGAACAATCTTTTTGCCTTACCCGCCCAATCAAACTTTACGGGCGTTAAACATTCGCTGAAAATCATAAATGAGGCCCAGCGGCTAGGCTGGGACGTTTGTTTAGATGCGGCCGCATTTGTCCCAACCAACCAGCTTGACCTCAGCGTTATCAAACCAGAATTTGTATCGATGTCTTTTTATAAGATGTTTGGTTACCCCACTGGATTAGGGGCCTTACTGATTCACAAATCAGTATTTAGCAAACTTCAACGCCCGTGGTTTGCTGGCGGAACGGTCAATTTTGCTAGCGTTCAGGGGGAAGGCCACTACTTAACGCCTAACGAAGCCGGTTTTGAGGATGGCACCGTGAATTACCTAAACATCCCAGCTATCAAAATTGGTTTAGAGCATTTGAAAAACATTGGGATTGAAAAAATAAACCAACGCGTCGACTGTTTGACAGGTTGGTTGCTTGAGGAACTGCTTAACCTAAAACACAGCAACGGCCGTTTTATGGTACGTCTTTATGGGCCAGCTAACACAGAAATGCGCGGCGGCACGATCACAATTAATTTTTATGATCCAAACGGCCGTTTACTCGATTATCAACGGATTGAACAGCTGGCGAATGAAAAGGGAATTTCTTTACGCACGGGCTGTTTTTGCAACCCAGGAGCGGGTGAATTAGCAGAATCATTAACTCGAGAAGATATGGTTGCAGGCATGGCGGGTGGCGCAAGCATGAATTTACCAAAATTTGTAAAGCTGATTGGACAACGAGCCAACAAAAGTGCTGGTGCCATCCGCATCTCAGTTGGCATCGCCTCTAATTTTTCTGACGTCTATCAATTTTTACAGTTAGCCAAAAACCTCAAAGACCAAGATCGATTAAATTTAGGTGAGGTAACGTTTGATATTGCTGCATGTCGGGCTTCAAGACCGGTCAAAGAAACATTTTCCTAAAATCGGTGCCGCTATCGCAGCTGGACAATATCATTTTCTGCAAAAATTGGGCCCACTTTTAAAGCAAGGGCTGGCTCTGAATAAAGCTGGGGGGGCACTGAGATATCGGCTAGATACAATTCGCCAACCTGCGCTTCGACACCCTCTTTTAGTAATCCCGCTTTAGGCAAAGCTAGGGTCATTGTCGCAGTGGCCTGAATAGCAGGTTCAAAGACAGTTCCGGTCGTTGTGTCTACACCAGATGGCGCATCTAATGCCAAAATGGGAGCGCTGCTGCGGTTAGCCCAGTTGATGAGCGTGACGGCCGTTCCCCTGGGCGCACCTTTTAAGCTATATCCAATAACCCCATCTAAAACAAGGTCAGGTTTTAAAATATCTTCAATGGCTTGGGCTAAAAATATTGGCACCTTCATTTGACGCAAAATATCCAGTTGATGCTTCGGAATCGGTGTAAAAGCCTTATCAGATTTTGTAATAAAAATTTGCACATTTGCGCCATAATTATGCAATCGACGGGCGGCAACCAAAGCCCCGCCACCGTTCCCCCCAGTCCCAGCCAGCACAACAACCGATTTCCCGCTAGGATCGCCATTTAAAAATTTTTGGCGCGCCAGATGAGCCAAATTCCGACCGGCATTTTCCATCATCTGAATCAGCAAAATATGGAAATCTTCGATCATGGCACGATCAACTTCAATCATCAGGGCAGTATCAACATAGGGGACATTTTTAACAAAAGGAATATTCATATCACGTATATACTACTCAAGCTAACAAATACCAACTGTCGTATTGCCGACTGATGGTAAACTTATAATAGGATGAATCAACTAAAATTATTCGACGACAATAAAAAGATTCTATCACGATACGGTCGAACTGATCTGGTATTTAAATCTGCCAAATCTATCCTTTCTCCCACCTCTGGTTTCTTAGACACCTATGATTATTCGCTCAACCCATATTCTGGGTGTGGGTTTGCCTGCACCTATTGTTATGCTGCATTTTTTACTTGGGATAAAACAAAGCAGGAAAATTGGGGCTATTGGGTTGAAGTCAAAGAAAATGCCCTCGCCTTGCTGCGGAAGAAGCGAAAACGGCCGTTAATCAATAAAACCATCTACATGTCCAGCGTAACCGATCCGTATCAACCTATTGAAAAAAAACTTGAATTAACCCGCAGCCTGCTCATCGAATTCCAAAAATACCATCAAGTCAATCTTGTCATTCAAACCCGCAGTCCATACGTGGTTCGAGATATTGATATTTTGCAAAAAATGCCCAGCGTGCAGGTCAACATGACAGTGACAACGGACAGCGAAAGAGTGCGAAAGCTATTTGAGCCGAGTTGCCCAAATTATAAACAGCGGCTCAAAGCGATTCAAAAGGTTAAGGCGGCAGGTATTCGATCTTGTATTACGATGACCCCACTGCTCCCAATAGAAGATGCACACTCTTTTGGACAGCGCATTGCAGAAACAGCCGTTGACCACACCATTGTTCAATATTTTCACGCTACAAAAGGGCAGTTTGTTGCAGGCACGCGTGAAAAGGCGTTGCGCTTGATCAATGAGTTAAGCTGGACGCCTGAAAAATACGAAGAGGTTAAAGTAATTTTAAAGCAATACTTGCCCAACCTAACAGAAGGTAAAAAAGGTTTTTCACAAAAGTAGGATTTACGCAAATAGCGGTCACTGAGCCTGTCGAAGTGACTTTCTTAACCCTTCGACAGGCTCAGGGTGCGTAAGTCTTGATAAGAATAAAAAGAGTAGGCAGGATATTAACTGATTTTTTGCCAATCAATCATCTTATGACAGATTGTTTTGCAGAAAATCTACCTCGAGTTCGTATAATTTCAACAGTTTCCCCTTTTCCACACTCAGGTACAATACCAACCAGATTCCAGAAAGATTATCGGACTGAACGAATTGATCAATCCACTAGAAGCTGTTTATGAATAAGAAAGACGCGATCGAAGCCATTGCCAATGGTTATCACAGTGATCCATTCCAATTTTTAGGCCCCCATCAAACAGACGATGGGCTGCTAATTCATACTTTTCAACCTCAAGCAAAAGAAATCGTCATTAAATGGGCTAACGGGAACGAAACACCCATGACCCGACTGCATATGAATGGTGTGTTTACAGCATCTATCAATGATAGAAAGACTGTCGAGCCGTACATTTTTCACGTTATTAACCACCAAGAGCACGAATACCTACTTAAAGACCCATACGCCTATCCATCCTTACTAAAAGATGATGATTTGTTTCTACACGGTCAGGGGAATAATCTGCGGATGTATGATTTTTTAGGCGCACACATTTGTAAAGTGGATGGGCAAACGGGCGTTCTTTTTGCCGTTTGGGCACCAAGTGCATTTTTGGTGAGCGTGGTCGGTCAGTTTAATCATTGGGATGGTCGGCGGCACCCCATGCGATTCCATCCCGGCGTTGGTGTCTGGGAGCTATTTGTGCCCGAACTCCAGCAAGGGGAACTATATAAATTTGAAATAAAAACTAACTACAAAAATTACACAGTTGTTAAATCGGACCCTGTTGGCTTTTTTGGTGAAATGCGCCCCAAAACGGCTTCGATTGTGTGGGATATTGAAACTTATCAATGGCAAGACCAAGAGTGGATGAACGGCCGTAAATCCAAACACGCCAACGACCAGCCAATTTCCGTTTACGAAGTCCACCTTGGATCCTGGAAGCTCAAGAATGGCTGGGAATGGCTCACCTACAATGAATTAGCTGAACAGCTCATCCCCTACGTCAAAAAAATGGGCTATACCCATATTGAGCTTTTACCTGTATCGGAGCACCCCTTTGATGGCTCTTGGGGGTATCAAGTCACCGGCTATTTCGCCCCAACGAGCCGCTTTGGCACACCCGATGAATTTATGGCGTTTGTTGATGCGTGCCATCAAGCAGATATTGGCGTGATTTTAGATTGGGTGCCCGCTCATTTCCCAATGGATGAACACGGACTTGGCTTCTTCGACGGTACGCATCTTTATGAACACGCCGACCCCCGCCAAGGCGCTCATCCAGATTGGGGGACGTTTATCTTTAATTTTGGCCGCAATGAGATTCGACAATTTCTGATTAGCAACGCCCTTTTCTGGTTAGAAAAATATCATATTGATGGGCTACGGGTGGATGCAGTTGCGTCTATGCTTTACCTTGATTTTTCACGAAAATCAGGTGAATGGGTTCCCAATCGATATGGCGGACGCGAGAATATTGAGGCTTTAGAGTTTTTGCGGGCCTTTAATGACAAGGTGCACCATTATTTCCCCGATGTCCTCACCATTGCTGAGGAATCTACCTCATGGCCCGGCGTAACACACGCGACATCCGAGGACGGACTTGGGTTTGATTTAAAGTGGAATATGGGCTGGATGCACGATACGCTTCAATATATCAAAAACGAATCGATTCATCGTGCTTATCACCAAGGTGAGCTGACTTTTTCCCTGCTTTACGCTTTCAGCGAGAAGTTTATGCTGCCATTTTCACATGATGAAGTTGTGCATCTAAAAAAGAGCATGTTGGACAAAATGCCCGGTGATGCTTGGCAAATGTTTGCCAACCTGCGCCTCGTCTATGCATACCAATGGTCACATCCCGGCAAGAAGCTGCTGTTTATGGGTGGTGAAATTGGGCAATGGCGCGAATGGAGTGAGGAGCGAGAGCTTGATTGGTTCTTACTTCAGGAGGATGTCAAGCACGTTGGGCTACAAAATTTAATGCAAGATTTGAACAAGCTCTATCGTGAGGAACGGCCGTTACACGCCAATGATAATTCTTGGGAAGGGTTCCAATGGATCGACTATCGGGATAATTGGCGCAGCATTCTGGCATTTTCACGGATTGATCCAGAATCCGGTGAAAAAATTATCGTTATTCTCAATTTTACCCCCAACGTTCGCCACGATTATCGCATCGGCGTCCCAGATAAAGGGGCTTACATTGAGCTGCTCAACAGTGACGCAACGAGATATGGTGGCAGCGATGTCATCAACGAAGGCACTTTCCATTCAGAGGACGTCAATTGGAACGAACTGGATCAATCGATCGTCCTTACTCTTCCACCGCTTGGGGCAGTCTACTTTAAGAAGCAGTAACCTCTAAGCTTTGAGTAATTTAATAGATGAGTTTTAATCAAATGTCATCTTCTGATACCAAGCGAGTTTGCCTAAAATACGAATAACCAAAAACTGATTACAAATTACCACTCATCAATAACCTACCTATGACCACAAAAAACCTCTACCCCCTCTTATTTAAACCTGTTCTCAAAGATTACATTTGGGGAGGTCGTAATTTAGCTGATAAATTAGGACGGCCATTACCTGAGGGCAATATCGCTGAAAGTTGGGAAATCGCTGGCCACAAAGATGGGACGACAATTGTGGAAAACGGCCGTTTTTCTGGCAAGCTGCTCACCGAAGTTCACCAAGAACTCGGGCTTGATCTAATTGGCTCAAATAACGCTTGGGCACAAGAGCGTAACAAGTTCCCCCTACTCATCAAAATCCTTGACGCCAATCGACAGCTTTCCGTTCAGGTCCACCCCGAAGATAACTACGCCCTTGCTAACGAAGGCAACGAGCTGGGAAAAACTGAAATGTGGGTCGTGCTTGCTGCCAAACCTAATGCCAGCGTCATTCTCGGTGTAACCGAAGGGACCACACCAGAGGCTTTCCGTCAAGCCATCGCTGACGGAAATCTTGAGCCGTTCTTGCATCATATCCCTGTCAAAGCTGGGGATGTGGTGTGCGTCCCCGCGGGCTCGCTACACGCAATCATGGACGGTTTGCTCATTGCTGAAATTCAGCAAAATTCCAATACTACCTATCGCGTATATGATTGGAATCGACTGCAAAATGGAAAACCTCGTGAGCTGCATATTGATAAAGCGATGGACGTCATCAATTTCGACCAAGTTGCGCCCCAAATATGCCCGCCAAAAGCCACTTCAGAAGGAAACGGTATTTCACGGGCTGAACTGTGCGCCAACAAATATTTCACAACCGAACGCGTTGAAATTAGTGCCGGAGCAACGTTTGAAGGAAAATGTGACGGCCGTTCGCTTGAAATCTGGGGCGTCATTGATGGTGAGGCAAAGGTGAACGATTTAGAAATCACGGCCGTTCAATTCACGCTCCTCCCAGCTGCCTTGGGTCAATTCAAAATCACGTCGCAAAACGGGGCTATCTTCCTGCGCAGCTACGTCAGATAAATGAACATTTATTTCTAGTTAATTGACAATTGGCAATCAGCAATCGACAATTGTCAATTAACTATGGACACCCAACTATCCCCGCAAACCCAACAATCAAGCACAAACATTACTCTTGAGGTCGCTAAGCTAGCTGGTCCTCTTGTTTTATTAAATCTATCCCAAACGCTACTTGGCGTAGCGGATACTTTTTTCGTTTCCCGAATTGGCACTGACGCTGTGGCGGCAGTAGGTTTAGCAAGTGTGATCTACTTCGCTGTGTTTATGCTGTTTCGCGGTACGGCTAACAGCACTGTTGTATTTGTGGGTCGCGCCCACGGCGAACAGGATAACAGCAAATTAGGAACGGCCGTATGGCAAAGTATCAACACCATTGCCTGGCTGTCACTCATTACCTTTATCCTCCCCTTCTTGTTCACACAAATAATCAATCTGGCGGCACCAGCAGATAATAGCAATGTGGGCAGCTTAGGAATTGCCTACGCCCGCATTCGCTCGCTTGAAATCCCCCTCATCATGTTCAGCGGCGTCGTTTGGGGTTTTCTTGTTGGTCGTGGAGACTCCCGAACCCCCATGATTTTGGCTTGGATCACGGTGGGTATCAACATTTTTCTAGATTGGCTGCTTGTACTGGGAAACTTAGGGGTCCCTGCTATGGGGGTCCGTGGGGCGGCCACAGCCACAGTTTTAGCAAACAGCATCAATGCTATTTTGAGCGCAGCAATTCTTTTCTCCAAAGCCAATCACCAAAAATTTAACAGCAGGCAGCTCCGATTTTCAACTTGGTCGGAAGTCAAGTCAGTGCTTTCTATCGGTTTACCAATGGGGCTGGGAGACTTTATTGAAATCGCTTCTTTTAGTATCTTCTTTGCCCTGATTGCCCGCTTGGGCACTGAAATCCTGGCAGCGAATCAAATTGCGCTCCAATTTATGAGCGTCTCTTTTACTTTTGGTATTGCGATTGCCATGGCTGCCTCAAGCTTGGTCTCAAAGCATCTTGGCGCCAAAGAACCAGAGTTAGCGGAAAAAGTGGGCTATCGAGCGATGTATTTGGCTATGGGGGGCATGGGTGCCATTGGAGCGTCTTACTTGATCGCCCCTGCTGCCCTGATTGGGGTGTTTAGTCAGGAAACGGCCGTTATTGAGGCTGGCGTCACCATTTTGCGATTGGTGGCCCTCTATCAAATCTTCGATGGCATCGGCATTGTGCTATCAGGAGCACTCTCAGGAGCAGGTGACACAAGATTCACGATGCTTAGCCGAATCATTTTAGCGTGGGGGGTATTTATCCCGCTCGTATATTTGCTTATCTTCCGTTTTAACGGCGGCATATGGGAAGCTTGGGCCGGCGCGCTTGTTTATCTCATTGGGCTAAGCATCGTTTACTTCCTCCGCTTCCGCTCAGGGGTTTGGAAAAGGATTCAAATCTAGCGATTACGGTCAAGAGCCTCAAACGCATCGAGGACCTCAGCCACGGTGCGACGAGCACCGGTTTGCAAATATTCCATTGCTCGAAGCGCCGCCTCATGCGCCTCAAGGCTCGACCCAGCCACACAATCTTCCACGATGCGACAAAAGTAATCGTGCTGATGTCCATCGACAAAGGTGTAATGCACGCATACATCCGTATGACCGCCAATTAAGATCAGCGTGCTGGCCTTCAGTCCCTTAAGTAATATCTCAAACTCGGTTCCAAAAAAACCTGAATATCGACGCTTTCGAATAAAATAATCGTCTGGTCGCAGGCCAAGCATTGGCGCTAGCTCGGTACCGGGCTCTCCTTCCAATAAGTGAATGCCTTCTGCACCATCTAATTCACGGCCGAAATCGATTAAATCCCGACGGTGGGCCTCTTGAAAAAAGACAATCGGTACATCACATTCCCGCGCTTTATTGATCAAAACAGGGGCTAGTTGCATCCGTTCATCATAATCAGGCATGAGCGGTATGCCAGATGGCTCATCAGGACGTTCTGCGCCACCTTGAATATCGATCACCACTAAAACAGGATTCCCCTCGATTAAGTTGCGTTGTTCCTTCATCATTTTTTCCTAAAGTGATTTTGAGTCCACTCTACGCGAATTCACCAATGCCAAATTTGATTCCAAGCCGACATCCAATCCTCAGCTCGACTGACCACCTTTAACGGATCAACAATTTCAACACCGTGTAATCCTTTAAAATCAAGGGTTTTGTCAACCGTATCAACCTCGACAGTAATCTCTACGGGTGAGGCAGGCTGATACAGCTTCAAGCGGTCAAGGTTCTGAAGAGATTGGTAAGCACCTTCTTCAATCATTTCGCGGGCACGAACGGGCGGAATTTGCCTGGCAGAGAAGCGACTCAAACCTTTTTTCACAGAAACATATGTTGGGGCATCACCTAGAATTTCTCGACTTTCCCGAATGACGGCATCGTCGCCAGTGACTAAAGCAACAGGACAATTGTAAACTCCACAAATGGCGGCATTTACCCCCAACTCGCCAACCAAATCTTCGTTAAACCACAGATTGCGCCACTTTACGGTTGAAATAGTGTGACACAGAACGCCGTCTGGCGTGCCAGCTCTAGCGTGCATGCCAACCATCAATGCGGCATCACACCCTTTTTCTAATAGCTCGGTATAGCGTCCCCAAGCGTGATGAGCGACCCATTCACAATCGGGATCGAGCAATTCTGGCACGTAGGAGTTAAACGACCAGCCTTTCCCCGCTCCGTGACAATCGACACATACAATTTCGGTTGCACCGGCCCGCTTGGCACCACGCACAGCGGCGTTGATCTCTTCAGTATAGAGCACTCGCCCTTCCTCATACATTGGATGTCCCCCGGTTACCTGATCCCAAACAACAATCCCGCTGACTCCCTCCATATCTGACATGATAAGTACGCGCATTATTCCTCCTGGCCCCAAGCCTTTTTTACCAAACAGTTCTATGCAACATTAATCAATTTTCCATTTGCCCAAATGCATCAAAATTGAGGCGCTTGTTTTGATTCCATTGAATATGCGCCAAATTTCCATATTTTCATTGGGGGCGTGATTATCTTCATCGGCATTAGCATAGGGAATTACGAAGGTATGCAGGCCCAGCGTTTTAGTAAAAACATAGTTTGGTAAACTGCCGCCCATCGCGGGGCGCAAAAGCGGCGTTTCCCCTTGAACGGCCGTTATTGCTTGCTTAATTGGTTCAGTAAACGGGGAATCAAGCGGCGTCTTTGACGGATCCATCCCCCCTTGACGAATAAACTCGACATCTGGCGCATGTTTTTGCACGTGGGCATCCACCTTATCAAAGATATCTTGAACGGTTTGCGCCTCAACCAAGCGAATGTCACATTTGGCAACGGCCGTATTGGGCAGAACCGTTTTTGAAGAAGGGCCACCATAGCCACCGTGCAGGCCGTTGATCGTTAAAGTAGGCCACAGGGAAAGTCGGTCAAAATACGGCCGTTCCTGTGGAGCATCAAGCTTTGTTAATTCTAGCTCTTTTTTGACGGCCTCAACATCGATAGGTAACGTCGCCAACGCTTCCTTTTCCAGCGCAGTTGGCGGTTCTACATCATCATATAGGCCTTCAATGGTGATATGCCCGTCGTCATTTTTCATAGTGGCCAGCAGGTGCACAAGTGTCCACAGCGGGTTAGGGGCAACGCCACCAAAGTTGCCTGAATGTAAATCTCGGTTGGCCCCCTTGGCTCGAAGCTCAAAAGAAGCCACGCCCCGCACCCCAAACTCAATTGATGATTTACCGCTAGGGTCAACTGGGCCATCAGAAATCACCACCAAATCTGCTTTTATTTTATCTTTAAATTGTTCCATGAAAGAGGCAATATTGGGGCTGCCCACTTCCTCTTCACCTTCGAGCATAAAAAGAATGTTGCAGGGCAATTTGCCATGAACGGCGAGCAGGGATTCGATGGCAAAAAGGTGGGCTGTATGCTGGCCTTTGTTATCACCGACACCTCGGGCGTACAAGCGGCCGTTTCGTTCTGTCGGTTCAAATGGCGGAGAGACCCATAAATCAAGCGGGTCTGCAGGCTGAACATCATAATGACCATAAAGCAATACCGTTGGCAAAGCATCATCTTCGATTCGGGTTCCCATTACCATAGGCCATCCATCTGTTGGCTTTTGCTCTGCTTCAAACCCTAAATCAGATAGCCAATCCTGCAAAAAATTGGCCGTTTCTTGAATGCCAACACCGTGTGCACTAATGCTCGGCTGGCTTAAATATGACTTCAGCCGCTCTAGGTAGTTTCTCTGATGCGTTTCAATATGTTGAATTACGGCCGTTAAATCAAGTTGCTCCATTTGCAAATCCCTCCTTCATAGTTAGTTCGTCAGTTGGTCACTTTATCAATTGGTTAGCCAAAGAAGCTGTATCATCCAGATTCTGCTTGCACTCATTTTTGGCAACTCGAGCTCAATTCTCTAGCTCTAGCACCAGCTCTATCCTCTTACTCAATCCCACCTCATTTTACAGAAACCTTAGAAAATTCCCCACAATCAAATTGAACGATAAAATCAACGGTATGCAACACCGATGGACGCGCATTTTCCGATGGTTTGTCTTCCTCTTTTTTCTAGCGACAGTCGGCACTGTTGTTGGCTACTGGATGACGTCACAACCACTTTATCGAGACACTTCCGTAAGCTTCCAGCCTGTTACTTGGGACCAGCTACCCGTGCCTGTTTCTGCCCATCCTCAATGGCAAAGCTTCACCACCACCGATGCAATTAATGAGCTAATGATTTTAGACAACTATTTGTGGATCGGGTCAGATGGTGGATTGATCGTACAAGCTTTAGGGTCGGGTGAAATAGCTCACTTTAAAAGTGAACACGGTCTGGCAAGCAATCGGGTAACAGCTCTGGCAGAGGGAACGGATCGCTCGCTTTGGGTGGGCACACAGTCAGGTGGGGTATCTAATTTTAACGGCCGTATTTGGACCACATTCACCACGGATGAAGGACTATCCAACAATCAAATAAATGATGTAACCGTTACCAGCGATGGTGCTATCTGGGTGGCAACGCCAAACGGCTTAGACCGGTATGACGGGGAACGATGGACTAATTTTAACGCTATCAACACCGTGTTTGCCCTTCGTAGCCAAAATGTGCGTCATGTCATCACGGTGCCGGGAAGCGACCAAATCTGGGCAGCCACAGACCGAGGACTCATCTTTTTTGACGGCCGCAATTGGGAAAATGTCACCTTTGGACAAGGGGATTTAGGCAGCGACAACGTTCTCGACATCGATTTCACCAGCAATGGCGCGCTGTGGATTGGTCATCAAGCTGGATTACAGCGATTCCAAAACGGCATATGGACAAAGATAGCTCAGCAAGACGGCTTACTTGACCCTGAGGTGCACTGGGTTACGGCCGTTTCTGAAACCGAAGTGTGGTTAGGCTATCGGGAAGATATTGGTGCAGTTTCCCAGATGACACTCCAAAACGGTGTCCCTGTATTCACCCATTGGGATACAGCCGTTCATTTCGAAAACGCGACCCTCAACACAGTGCTGCAAGCCGGTAGCGTTCCGCTCCTCGGCACAACAAAAGGGCTTTATCAACTAAACGGCACCGAATGGCAACTAATTCAACTGCCATCCGATATCCCCTCTCATCAGGTGAACGACATTGTGGGAGCCAGGGGGGCCGTTTGGAGCAGCGGTGCATTTGGCATTGGCCGCTACGACGGCGCAAACTGGCAATTTTTCGATCAATCTGACGGTTTAATTAGCCAAGAAGTACATCATTTAACCATTGGTCCAGACCAAACGCCTTATGCGGCATATGGCGTCGCCGGGATGGGGTTAAGTCAGTTTCGCAGTAACGGCAGTTGGGAATCCATTGAATGTCCGACAAGTGCGCCACACTCAATGAATATTTTTGACGGCCTCGAAGACCAAAACGGCCGTTATTGGTTCGTTTCAGATCGCGGACTGGCCCGTTACGATGAAAGTGGCTGGGAAATCTTCACACCCTTTCACGGCCTGCCCGATGGCCGACTGTGGGATGTCGATGAAGCACCAGACGGCACCATTTGGGTGGCCGGTCAGTTTGGTTTTGCCTTCCAGTCAGGAGACAGTTGGGAGCATATCCCTAAAGAAGATGCTCAGCAGGTTACCGTCTCACCAAACGGCACAGTTTGGGGCGTAACGATTGAAGAGGTCTTAAAATTGGAAGGCAGCACGGCTACCGTTATTTCACCCGTCCCTTCCCCACACGTGGGCACCATCGACGCGACGTCAGAGGCACTGTGGATGGCCACGGCTGACGGCGTGGCTCGCCTTGATGCCCAAACGCTATCTTGGTTTTCTTATTCAATTGGGGAGGGTTTACCGTTCAATCGTACACCCGTCGTCACAGTTGACGAGCAAGAGCAAGTGTGGGCCATCAGTGAAAGCGGCCCTCGCGAACCAACAAATGGCTACTTTATTCCCTATAATTTCAACCTTAGATACGTCAGTAAGCTGGTCAACAATCGCTGGGAGCCAACCCTAATTGCAGACAAAAATCGGCCGCTGCACGGCATCATCATGGACATGCTCGAAGATGATAATGGGGACATTTGGGTTGGCACCTTAGCAGGCGTAAGCCGCTTCGACGGAACAAGCTGGCGTTCCTACACGATGGCAAACGGGCTTTTAGCTCCTGAAGTGTTTAAATTAGCTGAAGGATTTGGCGGGGTTTGGATCGTAACGCAAAATGGTATCGTTCAACTTATTGAAGATGGGCAAAACAACATAACAACCCATAACAGGCTCGTTTGGAACGGTGATGCTTTTTTACGGCTCGATATTGAAATAGCACCCGATGGTACGCTCTGGGCCAGTAACGGCATTAACCTTTATCAATTTAACGGGACGGAGTGGCGTGAATTTGCCGTCGATCAGTCATTAGGTATTAGCCGCATTGACAGCTTAACATTTGACAACAACGGCCGTTTATGGGCCGGCATGTCGCTTCAAGGGGATTTATTGCAGGATGCGCAACGCATCTTTTTAGGTGTTTTTGAAAACAATCAGTGGCGCTGGCAAGCAGTTAGATCACTCTCTCAGCCCCAACCCAACAGTCTCAATGAATTAGCTTTCGATAGTGACGGCCGTTTATGGGGTGCATCTACAAACGGGGCTTGGCGTTTCGATATCAACCGACCTAATTTTGGGGAGGCGACCTTTGGTTTTCGGGCACCTATTGAGCAAATCACCGACATTGATTTCACGCCTGAGGGCGCAACTATTTTACCCTCACGGTTTAGCAACAATCTAATCACGGTTCAAGATGATGAAGTTGAACTCGCACTCGTTCCTATTCCAAACGCGACTGGCATCCACAGCACCCTCTCAGCCAGTGATGGTGCCGTTTGGGTAGGGGCAAATCAGGGCTTGGCGAGATTCAAAAATGAGGAGTGGACTGTTTTTCCTGCCCAAACATTTCAAACGGAAGGTACTTCAACATGGCTGACCCCTTTGAGCAACAATCAATTTTGGATCGGCACGTCACAGGGGCAGATTATTACTTTTGAAGATGGCGCAGTCAGTCAGCTACCTCTCTTTACGGATAGCCGTTCAATAGAACGGCCGTTTGCCATTACTTCTATTTTCCCGCAGGCAGATGATGGAGTTTTAATTGGATCAGTTCTTGGTGGAGTGGCGCAATACAATTCCAGCAGTGGCTGGCACCGCTTTGGCAGTAGTGCCTCATTGTATGATGGCATCCTGCAAGATATCGCATTCCAAGGCACGACGGCGTGGTTTGCCACTTCTGAAGGCGTCGTTACCCGGGATGTCTTCTCTGAAG
The DNA here is from genome assembly GCA_039029915.1 of Chloroflexota bacterium. Lineage (GTDB taxonomy): Bacteria > Chloroflexota > Anaerolineae > Promineifilales > Promineifilaceae > QQUD01. The sequence goes on along the minus strand of JBCCFD010000079.1, from coordinate 6,947 downwards.
AGCCCTGTTTTGTCAATCAAGAGGCTGAGTGGCAAAATGCCAAGCTTGTTTTTCCAACGGTAAACAATGAACTTTGGTTTCTTGATGGACAGGTTGTTTACTGGTTAGATGATGGCCAGTTAGGGCGCGGCGGCTATCAAGCGCTGCCCGTCGGCACAACTGGGCTTGATGGCTCGGTCTGGTTTTCAACGCCTAATGGGTTGATGCGACATGGAAACGGCCGTTCGCGACAGTTATTCTCAGATTTACCAACTGAATCACCCATCAACAGCCTGACGGTTGATAACAACAATCGTTTGTGGATGGGCACACAAGAAGGGGCATTTATTTTTGACCTACGAAATTGGGACACGCTCCAAGCCAAAGATGGTCTAGCCGATAATCAAATCAACCAAATTAGCTTTGCGCCAGACGGCACCATTTGGTTTATCACAGCAGGTGGGCTAAGTCGTTACCAACCTTAATATTTGACAATCCACTCGTTGCAAGATAAAAGTGATCATCAGGATCATCTACCACTTGATACCTGACACCTAATACCTGACACCTATAAGGAGTGCCCATGTCCCACCAAGCCAATGCCCTTGCTGATTTACAATCTAAACTAAATACCGAAACTCATGTGAGCGATTGGTATACCGTCACCCAAGAAAATATCAATCTATTTGCTGAAGCAACCGGTGATCACCAATGGATTCATACAGATCCAGAACGCGCCAAGGCACAATCCCCCTTCGGCACAACCATTGCACACGGCTACATGACGTTATCCCTCATTGTGATGCTGACAGACAGTGTAGACCCAGAAAACCCACCATACGAGGGTGTCGTCATGGGGATAAACTATGGTTGTAACCGGGTTCGCTTCCCTAATCCAGTGGCCGTAAACTCCAAAATCCGCTCACGAACCACACTAATCAATGTTGAAGAAAAAGGGAACGCTCTTCAAATAGTCAACAAAGTCACCATTGAAATTGAGGGCGTTCAAAAGCCAGGCTGCGTCGCCGAAACGGTATCTCGTCTTTATTTCTCAAATTAGATGAGAGGTATGCATCCTTCCATTTACTGTGGAATGAGTTCCCCAGCTAGGCAGTGAAACATGATAAATCATGTTGGGTTGGCCTGAAAATGGGTGGTACTAACCTGCTTGAGCAGGCTTCTTTCGCTAACCGGTGGATTAATCCATCGGTGGTTATGGGTATGCACACCCCTCAATTAGATTAAGTGAAACGAAGGTCCTACTTACAATAAAACGTCGGCTAACAACTTCGTTTCCTCGAGGTTCCAAAGCTTTTATCTAGTACGTTTTTCAATTTAGAAACGTCGTTTCACTAAAATACATTGTTTCACAAAAAACCTTAACATGTCATGCTGAGCGGATGAACCGATAAATGCTCTCATCCAATAGGTAGTCGAAGCATCTCGTCACAAGAAATAACTGCTTCAAAAAAATCACGGAATAAAGATAATAACTGTCGAACCCACTACATCATTTTCAAACTGATTACCAGCGGCCACAATTGAAACGGGGTTCAGACGGGCGGCATTATCAAGGTCTGGATCAAGTCCTGTTAACATGCCAAACATTTCACCTACATTCATGTAAAGCACTGGCTTGTTGGTTTCAGGGAAAGCTGCCCATGTCTCTTGAAAAACGGCACTATCGGCGAGTGAGGACTTGTCAGACAGTAGCTGGCTAATCTCACCATCGCTTGTGGATAAAATAAAGTGGGAATCACTTACTCCATAAGCGGCAATTTGCCCCCCTAAAAAGGGATTGCTAATTTCATAAACCGCCGCATCAGGATGTGAAATCAGCTGAGGCTGAATCATTATCAGGCCGAAAATGGTGTCATTGATATCTTCAACAAGGCTACGCATCGCATTGCTTTCGCTTGTTTCTAAAAGCAACATCGCCCCCATATTCACACCCATAGACGCCGAAATTTGGCCCTCGTTACTTTCCGTAAGCGCAATGGCATATTCACCGTCTAAGATTGGAATCAAATCTTCAATGGGATTAAATCCAAATTCTGCTTCAAATAAGTTCATCGCTTCATCAATGTCTCCAGCGGGCAAACCCATCGCATCAAAATTTTCCTGCATAAACGCCCAATAAAGGTCTAATCGCTGCCCAGAAATAAGCATCATGGTTGACTCGGGCAGCAGTTTAGCCGAAGCCATTTCACCTGTATTGGCCTCTAAATAAGCACGCTGTGCCTCTGACATATCAGAATAAATCGTCTTGGTATCGATTTGAATACCGTGGGCGTTTGTTGAAATGGACATACCAATTGAATCAAAAAGCAACTGGGCCAGCGCATCCGCTTGAAAGCCCGGCAGGGTCGGATCAGCCTCCATGATCGATAAGAAGTTATCATAACCAGCGCCAGCCATAAAAAATGTCATAATGCGTTCTTCAGGCAGTTGGGCAATGGTATCCTTGTAAAGGTCGGTGCTGGCTAAGCTTTCTCCATTTTGGGCTTCAACAACCGCTTGGATAAGCGCTTCTTGTGGAGTAATGACCATCACCTCAGCAGTGCGAGCAAATGAAACGGCATCGCCAAAATTATCAACGGCCGTATAAATCCTAACCCCTTGATACTCAGATTCAGTAACTTCAGACTCTTCCCCCACCAACTCAATCATCTTTGGAATGAAGGCATCAGCCTCGTTTTGGTTCAGCACCGAAACGCCAAGGATAATGTCGGGCACCTCCCCAAAATCGACGAACTCCTGCTCTAACCCCATCAGCGCAACGCCAAAATTGGGGCCAACCCACGATAAGATATCCTCTTGGATAGACAACCCCGTATCCTCAAAAAATTGTTGTTCAATTTCCTCTAACGCTAAATTGGGGTCTTCGCTATCAAAGTCAAAATCTGCCTCGTCCATTATTTCTTGAAACGATTCGGCAATACGCAGAGAGTCTTGGCTCAACAAATTCAGTCCATTAATTTCCATATAAAACAAAGTGTCAGGCGGCATTGAGGCTGCAATAGGATCCAAGTTCGCCCCAAAAAGGCGCGGCAATATAGAAATGATGCCCATAATTAATGCAATTGGGATAAATAAACGGCCGATTCGACCAAGTGCATTTTGGGCCTCAGTGTTAGAGGTTATTTCATTTTGTTCGGTCATCAAAAAAATTCTCCAGTGTGGTTTTTAATCTGGCTGTTGCAACGTCCAAAACATGTTGCGGCTTGCCTAAAATAATAACAAATTTACCGCCTCTCTTACAATGGCAGTCTCAATTGGGCTACTCTTTTTACAGCCTATTTCCTAGTACCCTGCGCCTATTGAATTGATATTTCCAAATTGTTAGGATGTCACCACGCAATTGATAGCCCTTTTGGGCTATGACTCACCCCCCAGATTGTAAGACATTGGTTTGTTCGCTGTATGAAAGCTACTCGGCTTTCTTGGTAAGCTGTCTTGCAATTTTGAAGAAGCAGAATAAGTCAAAATAGGTGAACGTGAGGCATGTATTTAACAATTGTCTTTCGTTCAAGCTGTAGCGGTAGTAGGAGCAAAAATGAAACGCATCGTAACCCTTCTGTGTCTAGGCATCTGTGTTGTTGCTATATTAACCGGTGGTCATGAAAAAACGGCCGTTTCTGCCGGCGAACCCCAACTCAACTATCTCCCCGTCATTTATAAAGCTGAAGAGCCTGATTGGAACATGGCTGGTGGAAACATCGAACGAACCGGATGGACACCAGCTGAGGTAGAAGGCAATCTTCGCCCGAAATGGTATCGTCCAATCGAAGCATATATTCCGCAAAAAGTACAAATCATCGCCACGATGAACACACTTTTCGTCTCCACTTCAAAAGGACTCTACGCCTTTCATTCCTCAAACGGGGCTGATAAATGGTTTTACCCCACATCTATGCCCTTAGGACACTCCCCCACAATTGTCAACGGCATCGCCTACGTGGGTGGTTTTGATAAAAAAATCCACGCCGTCAACGCGACCACCGGACAGGGCATTTGGACTTATGAAGCTGAAGCTGGTTTTCAAACAAGCCCCCTTGTGGTCAATAATACCGTTTACATGGGAAGCCGAGACGGGGCGTTTTATGCAGTCGACGCCACTACGGGTGACTTTAAGTGGAAATATCAAACGGGTGGCCCCATTTTATTCTCTGCAGCTTATAAAGATAATACCCTCTACTTTGCGTCCAATGACTCCCACGCCTATGCGCTCAACGCCACTACGGGCGATCTCGTTTGGCGATCACAAAAACTACCGACAGCCGGGTTCAACTCCTTCTGGCCCGTTGTGTATCGGGACCGCGTTATTTTTACCGCTAGTCGAAATTATCGCGGCATTGATCCCGGCAAGTATGCGCCTCGAGATGGAGAAGTCATGCTTCCAAACGCCCAAAGCGACCCAAAAGGCACGCTAATCGGCCCGATTGGCACGGTCTCAGGGAATTGGGTGTCAAGTACACCTACCATCAATATGAGTCAACCTAACGTAACCCCAAACGGAGCGACGGTTCCTGTTACTGAGCTTCTTGAGCAATATCCTACTCGAAGGACCATTTATGTTCTTAATCGATTTACAGGCGTAGAGTACACTTATGATTTTGATGGAGACGGCCGTAAAGAGTACGCTCCAATCGCTTTCACAGGTGGTGCCTTAGGGACCGTTTATCCACCGGTCGTTGGTTACGATGATGTGCTTTACATGCAAAATTGGTACATGTCCAGCACCGATATTCCCGGTGGCCAAATAAGCGGCTGGAAATTAGATTCTCCTCACATCAGCGTCATAACTTCAGATTGGGGGGCGCGCGATGAGCCACACACCTTTATTGCGGGTGGCAAATACATCTATTGGAACCTGTGCTGTGACCGACAAGCGGGGTCAATTGATTTAAGCCAGCCTAACACTGACTTCTTAAATAATAACCAAAACAGCAACGTATTTAATGCACAAAGCAACAATACGAAGCGTACCCACAACTATTTTGCTTACAACCTGCCTCAGTTTATTCCTGGCTACAATTTGATGACCTACGTTTGGCCCATCTATAACAAGCCAATGGGCGGGGTCTATGGTGGGCGTAACGGTGTTTATGGCTGGCACCACGATGGTAATCCACCGATTCCCTACAATGGCAAGGTCTATATTCACGGCAGTAACGCCATCATTGCCTTAGAAAAAAACGCGTCCAACCCAACCCAGCTTCCCCTCGTTACCTCAAATGTTCCTGCTGATTCAGACGCCCCCGTCGTGAGCAAGAATGAAATCTCAAACCGTCTAGCAGATGAAGTACAAAAGATGATTGATGCCGGACATCTTTTGCCAGGCTATTTAAATGGCCCCGGCAAGTTTGAGTTTCAAGGGCACCGCATTTGCGGCGAAGGGTTAACCGACTACTTCCACACGCCGGGCGAAACAATATACACCTTGATAAAAGCCCTGCCCCATTTACCCGCAAACATGCAGGCAGACGCTCGTGCCTACATTCAAAGTGAATACAACAACTACCCACCGTATCAGTACGCTCATATCGGCTGGCAGAATGGCGCTCACCGCACCGGTTTTGACATCCCCCCCGATGTGGCACACACGCTAAACGATTATGCACCACAAACTAAGTTGAGCGGGTTTGAAGGGTGGCAAATCAATCCATTTAACATTTATGCAGTCTGGCTCTATGCCGAAGAATTTGGGGGAGCAACGACCCAATTAAATAATATTAAGGCCAACCCAACCTTAATGAATACGTTAACCGCCATTCCAGCAGATTCTATTTTCGAAGAAAAGCCGTTTGTACTGAATGCGTACATTGCTGGGTTCACTGGATATATCAACCTGGCTCAGCTAGCTGGCTCTAGCGAAAATTTATCATCCAAACAGGCCACGCTCAACGCTCTGCTGGCCAAGCGGGCCAATACGTTCTCAAAGGATGCGCCCGACCGCTACTTTGAAAATGGTCAGCCCCAATATTATTACTGCCGGGCGCTCAATGTGGCGCGCAACTTTATGTTCCTGACGCCAGAGCTGGCAGATTATCTGCAAGCCAATGCAACAGGAAAGGTCAATGCAGCGCTAAATGAGTACGAGACCATAGCCCCATTCTGGTTTGTAGCCAGCCCAGAGGTTGCTTTTGGTGAAGGCGTGCGGCAGCATCTATATGATGTCAATGCCATCTTCCAAGCCAAGGCGCTTATCCAAGACGCGCCACACAGCGAGCTTGGTCAATATATCGATGTGCCTGCCTTCCCGGTTGGTGATCTGTATTACATCCTGAATTTAGCCGCAGCTTTGGAGGCAAATTAGAAATGGGTAGGCAGCAGCAGGCAGCAAGTGGTCTGAACCATCGCTTTATTCATTTTGGCAAGCTGATTTTAGTTCTGGCAATCTTTGGCAGCATCTCGCTAATTGTGGTGAGCTCATCCACACTGGCAGCAAAAAGCCACATGGCGTCGGGTGGCAATAGCACACCATTGATCCATCTACCCTACTTTGCAAATGAAGTTTTATTGAGTCAGCGAGCGATTTTTTGGTTTGGTGACTTAAGCAACACCAACAATTATGCAGATGTGCGGGTTGGCTACAATGACGAAAATATTGTGGTGCAGATTCCAGTGTTTGACCGCCTCCTTTATTTTGACAATACGCCAACAGTCGCTGAGCTAGAAGATTGGGATTCGGTCTCGCTGTATTTGAATTTAGATGGGGCCGTTGGCAACGCACCGACAACCGCCTCATACTGGTTCATTGGGCAACACAACAAATCACAAGGCAGTACAACGCACTATGGCGTCTACCGTGGCAATGGCACAAATTGGGTTCAAGATTCTATTTCGTTTTCATTGGGAAGCGGCACCCAAGCGTCGGGCTTCAATGATCAAACGAACGATCGTGGTTATTGGGTTTCGTTTGTGATTCCTTTTGACAGTTTGGGGTTGGCTGGAAAGCCTGAAGA
>JBCCFD010000078.1:0-23040 GCA_039029915.1 Chloroflexota bacterium | reverse complement strand
GGAGCAACTGCTGATTCTGGTGTTAAGACTGCGTGGTCTTCTTTTTTGTGGTCGTCATGGCCGTGGTCATCATGTCCATGGTCGTCATGTCCATGGTCGTCATGGCCGTGGTCATCAGTTTGGCCTTCAGGAATTGAGTTTCGAGTTAACCCCCACCAAAGTAGAAGAAGCAAAATGATTATGATCAACACAGGTAGCCAGATTGGGGTTGATCCTTGTGGGGTCGTTTGTAGAAAAATAGTTAAGATTAAGGTCATAAATGGTGTCATGAGATATCCTCTTCCCAGAAGTGAAAATTTGTTTGAATCGTACCCCACACAATGATTCCATGCAAAGAATATCGCGAATAGAACAGACTTGACTATTTAGGTTTTAGATTATTTTTCTGTTCATATTATCAACTAAAGCTAACAAGGATAGGAGTAAAATAAATGATTTACAAACTAGGTGAAAAGGTACCAAAAATCGCAGAAAATGTATTTATAGCACCTAATGCTACGATTATTGGTGATGTGGTTATTGAAGAGGGTGCTTCCATTTGGTTCGGAGCAGTGCTGCGAGGCGACACAGGGCAAATTCGAATTGGGGCGGGCAGCAGCGTCCAAGATAATTGTGTAATTCATGTCAATGTAGAACATGATACCGTGGTTGGAGCGGGAGTAACTTTAGGGCATGGGGTGATTGCTGAAGGGTGTTTTATTGGAGATAATTGCCTTATTGGTATGAATGCGACAGTTTTAGATGGCTCGACCGTTGAGTCTGGCTCTTTGATTGCAGCTGGGGCGGTTGTTCGTGAAAATCAAGTGATCCCCTCTGGTTCGTTAGCTGGTGGGGTGCCTGCGAAGATTATACGGCCGTTAACCGCTGAGGCCGTTGAGCGTATCCAATATGCTTCTGTTCAATATCGGAAATACGGTCAACAGTTCAGGCAAGATTTACAACAAATCGAAAACATTCATTAACTTTTACTCCAAAATATAATCAATCTGCTAGAATAAGGTGGACTATTTATGTGTTCGGAATAAAGATTTTGAAATAAACATGTAGGATAAATTTTCGAACCTTTCGGAATTGGAAAGCTATTGCTGCTATCTCATTTAATCGACTTCTTTCCATTTACCTAAATCAAATAAAGTAAAATGCTAGCGTGATTTTACTTGACCTTTGTTTCAACCAAACGGCCGTTTAGCTTGGAGAAAAAGACATTATGAATGATAAACCGACGACCATCGTGATTTTTGGGGCTTCTGGTGATTTGACACGACGCAAGCTCATACCCGCGCTTTTTAACTCCTACTGTAAAAAACGTTTACCTACGCAATTCAATATTGTGGGATATGCCCGACGTGACTGGGATAATGACCAATTTAGAGATTTGCTGTATGAGGGTATGAAAAATTTTGCCAGTGATGAACTTGTCGAAGAAGAGTGGCAAGCATTTTGCAAGCACATCGTTTACTTCAAAGGTAATTTAACAGATACCTCAGATTTTGGGAGTTTACGACAGTTTTTACACGGCCTTGAGGATTTTCCGGCCAATCGACTTTATTATTTAGCGATAGCACCTAACTTTTTTGTTCCCGTTGTTCAATTTCTTGGGGAAAACAATATGGTAACCGAAGAACGGGGCTGGCGTCGAATTGTGATTGAAAAACCATTTGGTAGAGATTTACAGTCTGCCCGTGAGTTGAATGAAGCGATTCATCATGTATTTCAAGAGCACCAAATCTATCGGATAGATCATTATTTAGGTAAAGAAACTGCTCAGAATATTTTATACTTCCGTTTTGCAAACACCATTTTTGAGCCCGTTTGGAACAGAAATTATATTGATAATGTTCAAATTTCTGTTACTGAGAGCGTTGATGTTGGCCATCGGGCGGGGTATTATGACAATGCCGGTGTAGTTCGCGACATGTTCCAAAATCACTTGATGCAGTTGCTCTCCCTGGTAGCAATGGAGCCGCCAGCCTCTTTTAAGGCTGACGCGGTCCGTAATGAAAAATTCAAGCTTTTCTCTTCAATCCGGCCTATTGATCTATCGGAAACGGTTCGGGCTCAATATGATGGGTACCTCGATGCCGACGGCGTTGTTGAGAATTCACAAACACCCACGTATTCAGCCTTAACGATGTATATCGACAACTGGCGCTGGAAGGGTGTACCGTTTTATTTACGTTCTGGGAAAGCTTTAAAGAAGAAAAACACAGAAATTATTATTCAGTTTGAACGACCACCCCATCTGATGTTTGAAGAACTTGATGAAACGCAACTTGTGCCCAATGTTCTATCGATGTGTATTCAGCCAGATGAAGGTGCCCATTTTAATCTTCAAGCAAAGATACCTGACTCCGTGGAAACCCAAGAAGTAACGATGGAGTTTCACTATCAGTCAGAGTTTAAAGGGAATCCTTTGCCTGATGCCTATGAAAGATTGCTGCTTGATGCAATCCGTGGTGATGCGTCGTTATTTACACGCAGCGATGGAATTGAAGCAGCTTGGCAAATTATTGATCCAGTCATTTCAGGCTGGGAAAATCAGGCAGATAGCCCACCGATGGTTAGCTATCCTAAGGGTAGTTGGGGGCCAAAAGAGGCTGATTTATTGCTGGATAGGAATAAACATGTTTGGCGGCATGGCTGTATGCATGAATAGGGGTTAACGTTGTGGGTGGCACTGAAGAATATGGAGTTTGTACGCTAGGCCGCTATTTGTCTGAATTAGCTCGACGGTAAATTCTATCTTGACTGGCATTCTGTATGCTTCCTCAAGTCGGCTTAGTGTTGTGCGCATGAGTCGAACAAATTTTGGATCTTCCGTTAGTCCTAAAAATGTGAGGGCATATGGCCCTTTAGATTTTTTAGAAATTGAATCAAATTTTTCCTTTGATACGGTTGAAGCCACCTGAGGTAATCGTGGATAGTCTGTGGATAAAATGTCGTAGAGCGGCACTTCGCGTAGCGAGTTGCTGGTGGTGTCGATAACGGTAACGTGATTTTGGGGAGAGCGACCCGGTAAATACTCGGTAACGGCCTCTCGAAGTTTGGGGTTTTTGAGAGGAATGCAGTATTTTGTTTCATGCTCTTCTTTATTTTGGAGATGATTGTGGAAGCCAAGAACCAGGTGAAGAATGCCGTCTGATTGCTGCTTATGATGAGTAGGACGTGACAAACCATAGCCCATAACTGCCGGGAAGTAATAACGGCCGTAATTCTCACCGATCAATGGTTGGATAATAATCGCCATTCTCTCATCATAATCAAGCAGTTTGTGCCTTTTTCTGGTCTTTATAGCGGCAGGGTTAAATGTGCAGGCGAATATTTTTCGGATAGCGTCTAGGAGCTTTTTAAAATTCTCTTTTTCACTCGCCTGATTGGTGCAAATGATGCTTTCATACATGCCTGAGAAGGTATGGCTGAGGTTATCTTCAAGCAAACTCGACGAGCGCACAATAAACGGCCGTTTGCCAATTCGCTGCATCAATTCCCGCAAATGAGCTACAAGATGGTCCGGTAACTGCCCTTTAGTAAAAGTTGATACGATTTCTTTATACTTGAGATGCTGAGTTGCCTCATCCAAATATTTCTGATTATTAAATCGATTGAAATTATTGAGCGCCAAAAACTCGTACACACTTTCTGATCCAATGAAATAAGATTCTGGAGCAGCAACCTGTTTCCGAATATCGACCCCAGACTGCAAGGAAGATTTTTCTAATATCTTCCAAGCTAGCAACATGCCAGCCGCCTTACCCCCTATTTTCCCTGCACCGGCGAGCCGCTCATAAATCCAGTGTAAATCTTCAATAGCGAAGACCTTTTTAGCTAGACCAATAAATTTAAGCTGATCAGAGATCAATCGTTTGATGAGAACGACTTTGAGCTCTTCTAAATGATGATTAACTGAGGTTTGTTTAGGTGGTGGAAGCGCTTCATAAACACGCCCTTGATGAAACAGTAGCGCCCAAGGTGCTATTTCTGGATTAAAGGTGAGGTCAATGCCCTGATTAACGCCCCCCTGATGTTGTAAAACATCCTGAATAAGCTGATCGAGCCGCGCAACCCCAATATTATTAGCAAATAAATTATCAGTATGAATGTCACGAACAGAGGCCAAACGCTTTTGCCACGTGTTTTCATCCTCTTGACTGTAGGGGTCGTTTAGCCCTTCACGGATTTGAGATTCTAATGCTAAATTTTTAACCTCAAATTCGAAATCAATTTGGTTCATCACGCCTCGAGAGAAAATTTCCTGCCGCATTTGCAACCGAATTTGATCGCTCAAGATGGGATACTGCGCCAATTTGACGTAGATTTCAATCGTAGGCGTTGTCGTTCGGGCGGGTTTGGTGTCAGTGGAGTTCGATATCGCCATTAGGTGGGTAAGATGTACCGAAAGATGGCCAAAAAGTGGCAAACGCTGCCGCCAATGACAAAAAGATGCCAAATCGCATGATGATAGGGGACTTTGTGCATGAGAAACGGAATGACCCCAATGGTGTAGCTAAGGCCTCCGGCAATGACAAGCCATAAGGCGCCTGGATCAACGGCCGTAACAAACGCATCAAACTTAAAGATAGCGGCCCAGCCCATCAAAATATAAATAACTGACGATATCCGAGTATATCGACCTGTGAAAAAAGCCTTGATGCTGGCGCCAACAATTGCTAGCGTCCATAAGGCTATCAGGATTACCCATCCAGTTGTATCCCGCATCTTTATGAGTAGGAATGGCGTATAGGTGCCGGCGATCAAAAAAAAGATGCCGATGTGGTCCATAATGTGGAAGAAGCGCTTAACTGGCTTGAATTGAAAGCTGTGATAAAGCGTTGAGGCTAGATAAAGGAAGACGAGTGTGCTGCCGTAAATGCTAACTGCTACGATGCGCCACCGATCTTGGATTGCGATAGCGGTTGCTACTAACAACGTTAAGCCTGAGACGGCTAAGGCTGTGCCGATGCCGTGGGTAATTGCATTGGCGATTTCTTCGCCAAGTGTTTGGATATCTTTTTTGTGTTCTGCCATATTGTTACTACCTAACTTATGCATTTAAAATTAGGAAAATGTGTATCAATTTTCCTTATAGAAATTAGACATTCAGTTTAGCAGAAGTCATGATTGATTGAAACTACTGTTTTGACAAACTTCTTTTGCCAGACTAATGGAGCCAAACTGTTTGTCAAAACCTCAAGTTCCGCCGCTTGTTATTCGGCAACCTTTGTTGGGCGGAACACTAGTTATAATATCCGCCTAAACTGCTATCTTTTGGTGCATTTGTTAATGTCGCACCGACGACCCGCACTTTGGCCTTCTCAAAAATTTCTTTAGCTCTTTCTGCATGATCGCGACGAGTTTTCCCGGCACTAATGACGAGCAGGACACCATCAGCTTTGGCGCCCAACACGGCCGAATCTGTCACGGCGATAGCGGGCGGAGCATCAAATAAAATGATGTCAGCTTTATCTTGTAGGGTGGCAATGATGGTGTCGATTTTACTGCTTCCTAAGAGATCGGCTGGGTTCGGGGGCAGTGTGCCTGATGAAAGAAGGTAGAGGTTGTCAACGGCCGTTTCCTGCAAAGGGATGTCGTTACCATCCTCTAAAATCATGTTGGTAAAGCCAGGCTCCATCTTTAAGCCAAAGATGTCGTGCAAAGCGGGACGCCGTAAATCACAGTCAACCAAAATTGTTTTGCGCCCCCCTTGGGCCATCGTTACGGCTAGGTTGGCAATCGTATCGCTCTTGCCTTCATCCGCCCCTGCGGAGGTAACCACAAGCGTTTTGATAGGATTATCTAAGCTATAAAAAGAAAGGTTCGTTCGTAAAGTCCGATACGCTTCACTAATGGGGGAGCGGGGATCGGTTAAGGTGATTAGGTTCATCAGGAAAGGTTCCTTGCTATTAATTAGGGATTTGCCCTACAACAGGTAAATCTAAATACTTCTCAATATCTTCACTACGTCGCATCACGCCTGACTCAATCCATTCCAAAACAAAAATAATGATGGTGCCGAGAATGGCGCCGAAGACTGCACCTGCGACCGTATTAATTCGCGTTTTAGGTGAATCGAGACTGATAAAAGGTGAGTCTTGGAAAACAATATCGATGCGGTCTTCCTGCCGATTTTGGTCGTTTTGAATTTGCTGATCTTGTATCAGTAGGTTGCCCCAAGCGATGGCAATATCGCTGGCGACTGATGGTTCGGTATGTTCGACAGAGATTTGTACCGTTCGGCGTAAGTTGTCTGACGCAAACGCAACATCGCCAAGAAGCGTATCGGGTGTCATATCAAGCTCTAATTGGTTAATAACAATGTCAGCTCGAATACGGCTCTGGAGCCACGCTTCATAGCTGCCCAACAGTTCTACTACTGCTTGAGTTTGCCCAAAGTCGAGCCGGGCCGGTCGTACAAGTAGGGTCAAGTTCGATTTATAAATGGGGGTTTGGATGCGGCTAAAACCGAATGTTGCTGCTGCAGTAACGATGGCCATTAAAATAATGACCCACCCTTTTTGACGCAATATGCGTAGATAATCTGATAACTCCATTTTTTCTCCAGTTGCTCAGCTGTGAGCGAGTAGTCTTGAATCGTGAGCTATGACTGTTTTGCCCACGGCTCAAAATGCTCAGCCCATCGCTTTATTTCTTAGGTATCTCTCCCAAAATTTCAAAGCCAATTGTTTGCAGTTCAGCTCGCTCTTTGATGGTCGGGTCAAGGTATTCAACGATAAAGGCAAGGCCAAACCCGGCCAGAAGCGCGGCAATAAATCGCAGTGGTAGGTCAAGCTGGCTGCGAATACCGGCTGAAATTGGATTGATGATGGGTTCGTCAAGTGGCTGAATGAGAACGGCCGTTTCTTCGTCAATCTGCGGCAGAGCATTTGCGTTTTGTTCTTGCAGGACAACCGTCACCGCCTCAATCATCGCTGCCAAAATTTCAGGATCGTGATAGGTGATTGAGATGACAAGCTTGCTTCGAACATTGTCTGCTACAACACCGATAGCAGAAGCAGGCACTTCAATGCCTTGGGTGGCTAGCTGTTGGGAAACGGCCGTTTTGAATAAATTGCCGGTCGTCCAATCCGCTAGGCCGTTAACAATATACTCAGAGGCAAGCCAGTTGTAGTAACGCGCTTCATCCTGCGTTTCAGCGGCTTCTGACGGCGGTTGGCTCACTAAATATTGAATCCCTACGTTGTAGGTTGTGGTTGGTGGTTGGTAGGTGGCAATGCCAAAGATTAAAACCACGACGGCTGGTACAATAATCAATAGCCAGCGCCGCTTGACCACCTTCCAATAATTGATTAACTCCATTCCTGGCGTCCTATATTTTCCCTTTTCCGCTGATGTGCATCCCATTTTTCGTCAATAAACTGGCGCATTTTTTGTTTAAAAACGGCCTTGTCAAATTGGGAAGCATGTTGCTGAATCTCACCGCTATTAACTGAATTTGAATCAAACGATTCAACCGCTTGGATAATATCACCGACCGTTTGTTGAGCAAAGAGCGCCCCTGTTTTTCCCGGGATAATCGTTTCTAATGCGCCTCCGCCCGCGTAGGCGATCACGGGGCGTCCGGCTGCCATTGCCTGAATCGGGGCGATCCCAAAGTCTTCTTCGCCTGGAAACATAAATGCTTTGCAGCGGGCGATTAAATCGGGCAAATCTTCATCAGGTACGTAGCCAAGGAATTTGACGGTGTCACTAGCCATCGCCTCTAAGCGTTCGCGGTCACGGCCGCTGCCAGCGATGAGTAACGGCCGTTTCATTTTTTTAAATGCCTCGATTAAAAGGTCAATTCGCCTGTAAGGAACCAACCGCCCGACGATTAAATAATAATCGTCAATCCGATTCGATACCTCAAATCGGGTGGTGTCCACAGGCGGGTGGATGATAGTGGACTCACGCTGATAAACCTTGGCGATTCTCTGACGGACTTCCTGCGAAATAGCGATGAAATGATCAACTCTATCAGCTGCCAGCCTATCCCAAACGCGCAAAAATGTTAGAAATGGCTGTAGGCCTAATCGAGTCATCTTGCCTAATCTTTCTTGCTCGGCGTATTGATGATAGCGCCACACATACCGCGTTGGTGTGAGACAATAGCAAATGTGAAGCGTTTCGGGTCCGGTTACAATGCCGTGACAAAAGCCACTCTTATTGCTGATGACCATGTCCGTTTTTGAAAAATCAAACTGTTCAAAAGCAAACGGATATAGTGGGAAATAGAGCTGCTGTTTGCGGTGCGAAAACGGCAAACGGTCAATAAAGTTAGTGCGAATGTCCCAACTTTGCCAGCTTGGGGGCATCTTCTCAGACGCATAAAGCGATGTGTAGACGGGGGAGTCAGGGTAAAGTTCAACCAGCGCTTCAAGAACATCTTCAGCACCACCAATTTGGTTCATCCAATCATGAAGTAAGGCGATTTGAGTCACGACTCATCCTTCACGCCATTTATAAAGTCTTCGCCCCACCTGACCGGTGCAGGCTTCTCGTCGGGATAAAGAACTTTAGGATTGGCTGATTCAAGAATAGCGATTAGACGAACAGGGGATTCTGTTAAATTTTTAGCACTGTGAACTTGATGAGGGGAAATAAAGATTGTCGCGTTTTCTGGAACGGTGTGTTCTTCTTCACCGAGTTTAAGTTGGAGTTTTCCAGAAGTGATCATGATGGCTTCTTCAACATCATGATAATGGGTAGCAATATAGCCACCAACCGGAATGTCTTGTTCCCAAACTGTAAACGCGCTTGCCCCCGTTGAGGCATTGATAATATCCCGGCTGATAACCTTGCTGAAATATCCCTTTTTGGACGCTTGTTTGTTGTGGTGAATGATTGGCATTGAATCGCCTTGAAGATATTGACGGCTTTAAAGCCCTAAACGATCCATGCGGGCGGCTAAATCTGCCTCTACTTCGAGACTTGTCATCGCTTCGTCCATTTGGTTATCAAGGCTCTCTGCCTGTAATTCCCAAGCTGCGTCTGCGTGGTCTAGGCGAGATCGGATATTTTCAGCCGCTTGTGCTACCTCCATATCTCCCTGACCCATCAGGGAATCCAGTGATTTCATAGCCTTTGTGGACACTTCTTTTGATTTGGCAAGCTGCAGCAGGAAATTGAGTTCCTCCCGCTCCTGCTTGGCAATGGCCAGCCGTCCTTCAAGCTTGACCTTTACATCATCCATTTGCTCAAGGGCGGTCACCTGCCGCACCAGTGAAGCGTCGTAAGTTTTAATAAGGTCCATTGTCGATTTGAACTGTTTTTGAGTGACCATTGCTTCAGTACGCTTGCCTCGCTTGAGGTACTCATCCACTGCCAAGTCGAACTTGGCCGCTTTGGTTGCCAATGCCTCTCGGCGTCGTTTGGATGATTTAACCTGAGCATACATGGGGGCAATGGTGCTTTTAAAGGCGTCTAGCTCTTTTTCCGCGTCTCGAATAAATTGATCGTAGATGGAGAGGTCGCTTTTTTGGAGCGCTTTGTCGGCAGCATCGTGCAGTTTGGCACGAAATAAGGTTCTGAGTTTACGAAATAATGAAGCCATAGGCGGCATTATAATGGAGTTGTGGGGGATTGGGTAATTGGGTGTTGATGACTAGGTATAGAGGTATGGAAAACGGCCGTTTTAGATAATGCGTTTTGCTTATTGGATCATAATATGCAGTTTAAAAGTATATTACAATACCATCAAATGACGCCAAATCTTTTATCAAATTTAGCACTAGCAAACCATAAAGCGCTCCTCGCTTATCTGCATCGTTTTGATGAGAGTATGGGCGTGTTGGACTATATCCCTTTCTTACTCTCTGAAACACCAAGCGTAGAAGCGCACCGAAAATTGGCCTTAGATGGGATGGATATTATAGCTCAAAGCTTGGATCAATGGGCTGATAAGCATGCGACCCTTTCCCGACCGATAGAGCAGTTTTTTCGTATTGAGCAAGATGAAACGAAGTTGACGGGGCAAGCCATCTCCTTCAGAGAATTTTGGGGTTCAAACCGTGTCGAGAAAAAGATGATGGGTCCAAATAGCTGGTCAATTCCAAATGTGGATGGGTATAAGCGTGCCTTCTTCTTACCCCCTTACAGCTTGTCCGGTTGGGAGGATTTCGATCAGCTCTTTGAAGAGATCAATTTTTTGCTGTTTGGTATTGAGCCAGAACGATGGATTATTTACCAATGGTCAACAAACTGGTCAAATTATTTTGAGGCTGGTCATGAATGGTGGGGTGCCTTTTATTGGACCGTTTATTCTCCCGAAACAAATTTTTTAACCGTTATTGGTGCTTCCGCAACGGATTAGCAAGTTGAGCCTAAAGAAGCTCAGCCCGACGCTTGGCTAAGATTGCATCATTATAAGCCACGTCATTTGCATAAGTACGGTAAATAATAAACCAGATGCCGATTCGAATGAGCACCAGTCCACCAACGAGATAAAGCAACAGTACATCAAGACCAAATGCCTGTTCAAGCAAGACAGCGATTAAAAGAGTAAAAACCACATCCCCTAACCGTTCAAAGCCTGATTGCCATAGACCGTAGGCAGTACTGCGCAGTTCTGGGGTGGTGATCCGCGCAATCATCGGATGCATAATTGGATTGTCAAAGGCTAACACAAAACCTAGGGCTAAATTTATAATGGCGTACGGGCCAATGTCTGTTCCAAAATCGATGGCAAGCGAGAGAACTAAAAATACAAAGCTCAATATCAAAGCAACATGGTAAATGATGGAGCGCATATTGATGCGATTTTCGCTAATTCGGGTGCTTAGTGCACCTGCGACAAACCGCCCAATGCCTAAACCACCTGCTAACGCGCCAACCACTAAAGACCCTTCGGCAACGGGTATACTGCGAAAATCGGCCAAAAAAGTTGGCATAAAGGTAAATAAAGTCACTGTTCCGATTAGAAACTTATCTGCCAGCATCAGATTTAGGGATTTGTTTTTGAAAAGGGTTTTAACTTTAGCAAAACTAAATTCGTATGCTTTGGCAGCTTTTTCAGCAATCTCACCCATGCCAGCGTCGGTTTTGCCGCGTACAGGTTCCTTATAGAAGAAGTAAATCAAAATACCACTTAAGATACTGAGGCCACCAGCAGCATAATACCCCAAACGCCAGCCATCTTGAACCGTTTCTAGCTGCCCCACCATCACAATTGCAATGATCCCTAAAATACCGGTTATGCCTGCCCAAACGCCTTTAGCCCAACCGCGCACCTTGTCTGTGAATAGGTCGCTGAGCACTGAATTTGTAACGGGTGTTGTCGCAGATGCGCCTGCTGCTGAGATGGCGACAAGGATGAGCACCTGTGTGTAATTTTGGGCCATCCCTAAAAAGACGGTCCAAATGCCCCAAACGCCTGTCGCAAAAAATAAGATTGACTTTCGATTGTATCGATCACCAACCATACCCCATATTGGACCGCTTATCGCACCTACAAATTTGCTTAAAGCTGAAATAAAGCCAAGGGCTGAAGTCGCTAACCCCAAAGCCGGTCGCATGACGGTAAATAAAATACCTAAAATTCCACCTTCAACACCATCGATTAGGCCAGCAAATGATAGTAAAACAACGTTGGTCCATCGACCGGAAATTTGGGGGTCAGTTGATTCGGGTGCTTGGTTTTCTGAATTGACGACAGCGGACATGAGCTTCTCCTTCTCTGTTGTGATGATTGTATCTGAAGAAGGAGGTGGCTCCTAAGATTCCACAGCTAGTTGCTAGTTGGAACCTCTACTCTTTGTATCTGACCGCGAATATCGCCAAAAAAGGTTTGTCCTTTTGTATGCAGATTGAAGTAAAGTTCGCCTTGCTCAGCAATATACTGCATGCCGCCGATTGTTTTGACTTTGTCAGTTGGTAACGTGGCCACAATAGGACAACCGGCTGTAAATGCTCCCACAATCCCTTCACCATGATCAACCGCCGCTTCGATATCTGCATTTAATATTTCCATGGTTAATACACCATCTGCAAAATATTCTGTCAGGTCTCCCTTGAGCCCTAAATCGACAATTATTGGACCTAATTGCCCTGGTCGGCCACAGTGAATATGAAACATGACGATGTCTTCTGGATTAACATTTTCGATTGCTATATGAATGTAGGCTTTGCTTAAATCATTGGTAAAGGATAGAACGCCGTGTCCATGTGACGTTCGCAATTCGCGAGGGACGGATGGGGCTGTTGATTTAAAAACGTCAGGGGCTAAATCAGGTGTATTTTCCTCATCGTCCCCTTCTTGCTCAGGGCTAAGAAAAGCTTCATATACCGCACCAAGCTCGGTCCCCTGCGCAGGATTGAGCTCAATAGGACTGACTAGGTCTGATTCTGGTGTGTGCGTATCGGATGCAGCAATCCCGTGATCTGCATGGGCAGATTGGTCTGCAACGGCCGTATTTCCATTCGCCCCAATTTGTGAGCACCCTACGATTACAAAAAATCCCAGTAGTAGAAAAATTATAATATTGAATGAGATACTCAACCCTTTTTTTATCATGAATCACCTTTTTATTCTGTGTAATATTTTTTACTCCTGTAAGATAATTGCCTCGTGTATTCTGTTTTAATTTAATAATTAGGTCAATTATCAAAATTGCAAAAACGTAAAATAATTTACAATTAAAGCGAAATGGCAAGTAAAATAAAGAAAGCCGATCTATTTTATTTCGACAACTTGAGAATCGAGCTGATTAAGTGGCACCTATTTTGTCTATGCTAATTTATTGGCTAATGAGCGTGGCGATAGAAGAACCCGCCGGTTCTGTATATTTTACATTCCATCATTTCAGGGAAGATAGAACACTAGTTTCCTGCATCCTCATATAAAAATATATCAATGCCACCAATATTTTGACTTTCCAGCAGGCGGAACTGGGCTGCAAAAAAGTCAGATTGCGCTTGTTGCCATTCAAGGCTGTGTTCGAGGGCAACAATGACCCACAAACGGCCGTTTCTATCTAGTACCTCTTCTGCCGCCACAACATCTCCTCCCACCAATTCATACACCTCAATTGGCTTTCGCGGATCTGGATCACCTGCTAATAACAAGTGATTCGGCAGTTCAGCATAACGAAGGGCTGGCAAATAAGAGCCATCACTTGTGTGGAGCACAAGATCATTAGCCTGAAGGCTGTCTACGACATAGGTGGTTGCTTCTTGGTACGGTGGCTTAAGCGGATCGCCAAAATGGTAGCTGGCCGTACTGACGAACATCAGCAGGGCAGATACGGCCGTTAAATATGGCAGCGGTGACTTATTTCGCGTCACGACCCAAGTGAGCAACAGGAGTAACGCTGGAGAGGCTGCCGCCATTGTGCGCTCGGGGAGAAAAAACGGCCGTATGGTGTAAACCACAAGGGGGACACCCAGCACAAATCCTATCTGTAGCAGAATGAGCTTGACGCCAGAAGGGACTCCTTCTTGGTGCAAACGGCGCACTTCGAGAAGCAAAATAAGTATGAAGGAAAGCGCGATGAAAAAGGCGGTGCCGCTAATGGCAAAACTGCTAGAAATTCCAAATAGCAAAAAGGCGATGCTGGTTAAGGGCTTAATGGGATTGCGGAAATATTCCTGATTTAACGGCCGTAAACTGCCAAGCTCCTGTTCGCTTTCTGCGAAGATTGATAACCCCCACGGTAAAAACAAGATGGCCAACCCCACTGAAATACCAAAGACGGTGGGAAAAATTTTGCGGCGGTCTGTTTCGAGCAGGGCGTGTAGGTTGACGGCAAAGAGAGCAAGGTTGGCAAAGAGGTGAGTGTAAACGGCCGTGCCAAACCCAATTCCAAATAAAAGCCACCAGCGCCAATCAGAACTGTGCCGGGCCTGCCAATAAGCCCACGTGCCCAGCGTCACAAAAAACATGACCTGAGTGTACATGCGCAGTTCGTGGCTGTATAAAATATGGAAGGGAGAAATAGCCACAAGCAGGGCGGTTAAAAGAGCGAGCTTTTTATTCCGAAAGAGGTCTTTTGAAAATTGGGCGATGAGGGGGATAAGCAGCAGGCTCCACAATACCCCGAGCCCTCGTAAGGTGCTGTCACTATCAGGCACGGCCGTTCCCCATAGTTTCAGGAAAAAGTAATACATCGGCGGGTGGCTAGATTGAACGCTGTTGTTGAAAATTTGTTGAACCGGCAGCTGGGATGCTAAATAGCTAATGGACTCGTCTAACCATAAACTGTCCCGCCCAATATTAGGTAATCTTAAGCAAAGTGCAATAAGCAAGATGAGGAGTACCCACTGATAAAACGGCCGTTTGTCAATCCAATTAAAATTCAAAAACACCTTCTTTCTTTTTGATTCTATGCAGACACTCGCGACTGAGGATAACGATCACGAATACACCAATACACTCATAAACTAATACACAAATTACCAATCCACCAATCACCCATTTATCCTGCCGACCTCTCCACCGCTTCAATCACATGCTTCAGCACCGGCTTGTTCCTAAATGTAACGACCTCACCAGCGGATGCTTCTCGAAATGGCTCAGCAGACACATTGGCGCTTTCATACACCAATAAAATGAGATCCTTGCGATTAGCCTGACGCACCTTCTGTAATTTTCTACGAAGATAGTCTGGATGCCAGAAGCCGATGATTTCTAGCAGTGCCCGCCGACCATCTTTGGCGTGGGTAAAGGAAAAGTCAGGAATCATAACGGTGCCATCGATTAAAATCAGTTCGTCTTCTCGATTAAGTTCCCAAGTTCGCTTGGAACGGCCGTATTTCTCGGCAAACTCTGCGGCAAAATCAGCTTCTAACCGACTGTCATATGGGCCGGATGGTTTGAAGTGGGTTTTTAAATCAGTTGAGTCATCGAGCTCATAATTGAGCCAGCTTTTTTGTCCCTGCGGTCGGACTTTGGCCTGCATCTCCCACTGCTCACACAGCAGAAGGGCGGGTAGAAATTTTGCAAACTGTAGACCGTACCGAATGGTGGAGGACACGAATGGAGAGATTGGGCCATCTAGCACAATATCATACCCATTTTCGGCTGGCGTGACGGTGTGCATGAGTTTAAAAAGCTTGATGAATTTGAATAAATCCTTGTAGCTGTCCTCAACGTGCAGGTGCATCTCTTTGGACCAATAGAGCACGCCGCGAGCGACCTCTAAATTATATTGATGAATTAAGTTGGCTGGGGCTGGTGGGTGGAACTCGGTTAATAGCTGTTCTTCGGCAAGATCGGCAAAAAGAGCTGTTTCAATTTGCTTTGGGGTGAGTTTATAAGCAACGGCCGTTTCTTTTAATCTTGTCTCTCGGTCCGCCCCAACCGTTGCGCCTTGTTTAAATAGATGCTCTCGTATAAGCGCAGGTTGAATGGGAAGGTCATTGGCAAAGGTGCAAAAGGTATCAAGAACGGCCGTTAAGCCCCGCAAAATTTGATAGTTGAGAGAATCCCCTTCATATGACTTGAGGACAGCCGCCAAAATGCCGCGACTTTTTCCGACGTGCTGTTTATAAATACCAATTAAATCTTGACAAATATCCAGCCATGCATACTCAACAGGCAATCGTTTAGCTTGTACCTGCCCATCTTTGACCTTGATTCGAGGTTTAATAAGTTCAGACTTGAGCATTACATTTACTTTCTGGTCGTATAACTGATTTTTATTGCCCAATTTTATCGTCAAGAAATTTGTTGTAAATCACTGATGTTACGCAGTACCATTGGTGCAAACCTCTGAGGTTTTTATAGACTCTCTTATGATTCCCAGACAGATTAGAAACCTAAGAGGTTTTTTAGCGCGTAGCATCAGTAAATCACTTAAATCAAAGCAGGAACTTTGTTTTACTTGAGCGTTCAACAATAAGCTTGTGGAACTCGTCGATGACATTACCCATTGTCTGTCTAATTAGACCATGAACCCAACATGACAACAAAGATTTTTGCAATAGAATTAGATAAATGACTAATGCACCAAGACACCACTGAACGAATCCAATTACCAATTACCAAATTCGACCCAAGGAGTTCCCCATATGTCAAGCCCTCAAAACCCCGAACCATCCCCTTTACAAAAAGCCGTAAACGGCCTGAAATTTCGCGCCATTGGCCCAGCGCTGATGGGGGGACGAATGGCGGATATTGCCGTTCATCCTGTGAAGAAGAGCACGTGGTACGTGGCCGTTGGTTCGGGTGGCGTTTGGAAAACCGTTAATGCTGGAACAACTTGGCAGCCCATCTTTGATAAGGAAGCGTCTTACTCGATCGCCTGCGTCACCATTGATCCTGTCAATCATGATGTGATTTGGGTCGGGACGGGCGAAAATGTGAGCGGGCGGCACGTCGGCTGGGGGGATGGTGTTTACAAATCGGTTGATGGCGGTAAAAGCTGGAAACAGATGGACATACCCAAATCTGAGCATATTGGTAAGATTTTGATTGATCCTCGGGACAGCGGCACCATTTTTGTGGCTGCGGAAGGGCCGCTTTGGTCATCAGGTGGCGAACGTGGTGTTTATAAATCAACGGATGGTGGTGAATCATGGACGGCCGTATTAAAAATCAACGAAGATACAGGTGTGACCGATATCGCGTTTGATCCAAGTAATCCCAACACCCTCTATGCGGCCGCTTACCAGCGTCGCCGCACCGTTTGGGCCCATATGGGTGGCGGTGCAGGCTCAGGCCTTTATAAGTCGACTGACGGTGGGGCTAGCTGGCGTAAGCTTAAAACAGGCTTGCCCAAAGGGGACATGGGTAAAATGGGTCTTGCTGTCACACCTGCAGATCCAAACCTTGTTTATGCCACCATTGAAGCGGATAAGAAAGAAAAAGGTTTTTATCGTTCCACAAACAAGGGGGAGAGTTGGGAAAAACGAAATGAGTATATTTCCGGGGGTACAGGGCCACACTATTACCAAGTGATTGAAGCTTCACCCATCGATCCCGACCGCGTTTATCAAATGGATGTGTTTGTCCACCGCACCAAAGACGGTGGCAAAAACTTTGAAAACATGGAAACAGGCAAAGATAAGCATAGCGATAACCATATGCTGTGGATTGATCCAGATGATGGGGATCATTTGCTGTTGGGTGCCGATGCCGGTCTCTATGAGTCGTTTGATGAGGGGGGAAGCTGGCGACATTTCCCGAATTTCCCTATCTCTCAATTTTATCGACTTGACGTCGACAATGCGGAGCCGTTTTATAATATTCTTGGGGGCGCACAGGATTTAGGCACACTTTATGGCCCCTCCCGTACGCTTAACACGGAGGGTGTCCGCAATCAGGATTGGTGGGTGCCTTTGGGTGCTGACGGGTATCACGTGGCGTTTGACCCCACCAACCCTGACCTCTTTTACTTAGAATTCCAAAATGGCAACATCTTCCGTTACGACTTGTCCTCTCATGAGCGGATGGATATCAAGCCATTTCCTAAAGAAGGTGAGCCACCTGAACGGTGGAACTGGGATGCACCCATTGTGATTAGCCCTCATGATTCAAATCGACTTTATGTAGCCTCTCAGCGGGTGTGGCGGAGTGATGATCAGGGGCATTCGTGGACGGCCGTTTCTCCCGACTTAACGCGCAATGAAAACCGGTATGAGCTAGAAGTCGGTGGGCGCGTTTGGAGCGTCGATGATTTGTATGATATGGGGGCGATGTCTCGTTACAACACCATCTCTAACTTCTCAGAATCGGCCGTGGCTGAAGGCGTCCTGTATGTGGGCACCGATGATGGCTTGGTTCAAGTCAGTGAGGATGGTGGACAAAGCTGGCGACAAGCTGCCCCATTGCCACAGGTGACCGAACGCGCCTTTATCCAGTGTGTTGAAGCGTCTCAGCACGATGCTGACACCGTATTTGCCGTTGCCGATGCTCATAAATTTGGCGACTATGCGCCCTATGTTTTCAAAAGTACAGATCGCGGACGCAGCTGGGAATCAATTAACGGGGATTTACCCGAAAACACCATTGGCTGGGCCATCCATCAAGATCACGCTGAACCCAATTTGCTCTTCTTAGCAGCTGAGTTTGGCATCCATGTATCGATAAATGGGGGCGAAAATTGGGTCATGCTCAAGGGGAATGTGCCCACCATCGCCTTCCGAGATTTGCGTTTGCATCGTCGTGACAACGATCTAATTGGTGCTTCCTTTGGGCGCGGTTTTTATGTGCTAGATGATTATGCGCCGTTGCGTGAGATGGCAGCAGGAGCGCTGGA
Source organism: Chloroflexota bacterium (assembly GCA_039029915.1). Classification (GTDB taxonomy): domain Bacteria; phylum Chloroflexota; class Anaerolineae; order Promineifilales; family Promineifilaceae; genus QQUD01. The sequence goes on along the minus strand of JBCCFD010000078.1, from coordinate 4,852 downwards.
AGCTGACGGGCATTTATTCTCCGTGCGAGATGCCTGGTGGTATATCCCCTACACGCCAATGCAAGCACCGGGCCAGCCTACAGTTGGGAACACATCTTTTAAAGCGCCTAATCCTGAATATGGGGCCACGATTACATACCACCTGAGCAAACAGTTTAAGACGCAAAAAGAAATGCGGCATGACGTGGAGAAAGAGCTGCGTAAAGAAAATAAGGATATTCCGTTTCCGGGATATGAGACGCTGCACAACGAGAAAAATGAAGTTGAACCTCGTCTTTTTATTTTGATTAAAGATGAAAATGGCCACGTGATTCGTCGGCTTAAGGCTGAAAACAAAGAAGGGCTGCACCGGACCAGTTGGGATTTACGCCTTTCTCCTCCGCAACCGATTCAGCTTAAAAAACCAAAGATTGTTAACCCGTGGGCGTCTCGTCCCAAAGGGCCGCTGGTCGCGCCGGGGCAATATTACGCTGAGTTCGTTATGGTTCACGGCGAGCGCATTGAGCAGATTGGCGAATTTCAATCTTTCACCGTCAAACTGATGCCAAATGATGTGGCAGATGTTAATTTCGCAGAAGTTGTGGCTTTCCAAAAAGAAGTTGGGGATGTAATGCGGCGGTTGATGGGGGCGGGACAGGAAATCGGCCGTGTCAAAGAGCGTTTCAATCATCTATTAGTCGTCTTGAATGAGACACCCCAAGCTGATTTGACCTATTTTGCTCGTCTTGAGTCATATCAAAAATCTGTGGACGCGGTTAACCAAGCCCTGTTTGGCGATGATGTTCGGCAAAAAATGTCGGAATTTACGGCCCCATCCGTCCAAGAGCGCATGTTTAGATTAAGCTTTGGCCATTGGAACACCCGCCAAACTCCTACGGCCACGCAGCGAGAAAGCTATGAGATATCAAAACAGACGGTTGATGCTGAATTAAGTAAGCTGGCCTCATTGATCAGTGAGCTATCCCAAATTGAAGAAGAGCTGGCTGATCTGGGTGCGCCTTGGACACCGGGACGGTTGGTGAAGTAGCGGTGGGATTTATCTTGCTGACAAGGTGAGGTGGTGACAATGTGGCAAGGCGCTCGGCTGACTTGCTGACAGGCTTTTTGCTTACAGCTTAAAGCCTACAGCTAAAAAGGACAAAAATGACAACATCAATACAACCTAACGAAATTATGGAACGGGCTAAAGCTGTTTTTGAGCAAGTGCGGACGTGGCGGAGAACGATTCATGCGCATCCTGAGATTAGTTTTACCGAGGTGCAAACGGCCCGACTGGTGCAGTCCGTATTGAATGAGCTGGGCGTGGAGGCGGAAACGGCCGTTGCGCGCACGGGCGTTGTGGGTCGCATTGAAGGTGGGGCTGGCCCGACTGTTGGTTTACGAGCAGATATGGATGCCTTGCCTATTCTGGAAGAAAATGGGTTTGAGTTTGATAGCCAACGGTCTGGGTTGATGCACGCCTGTGGTCATGATGCCCATACCGCCATTTTGATGGGAGCGGCTACTTTGCTTAAAGGGTTTGCTGATGAAGGGCGACTCCCTGGTAATGTGCGCTTGCTGTTTCAACCATCTGAAGAAGCCCGAGATGAAAACGGCCTGTCTGGGGCGGCGATGATGATTCAAGAAGGTGCGCTTAAGGAAGTGGACGCCGTTTTTGGCCTGCATGTGGATACGAAAACCGAAGTCGGCAAGGTGGCCACCCGTGAAGGGACGCTTATGGCGGCTGGGGATACGTTTGACTTAAAGATCAAAGGATTTGGTGGTCACGGGGCGCGGCCGCATTTGGCTAACGACCCGATTTTGATTGCCTCACAGGTGGTGCAGGCCATCAACAACATCATTAGCCGACGCATTGATCCGTTGGCACCGGGGGTGATTTCAGTTTGTACTTTCCATGCCGGTACAGCGAGAAACGTGATTCCTGAAACGGTTGAAATTGGGGGCACGATTCGCAGTATGACCGAAGATGTTCGGGAGCAGCTGTACGAAGAGTTAGAACGTGCCTGCTCAATTGCTGAAGCAATGGGCGGTCGCTATGAATTGGAAATCCAAAAAGGGTTGCCGCCAACTGTGTGTGATCCAAAAGCAACGGCCGTTGCTTTTGATGCGCTTAATCCTTTGCTTGGGGAAGACAAAACTTTTGTGATGGACCCCATGATGGCCAGCGAGGATTTTAGTTATATGCTCAAAGAAGCCCCGGGTGCCTTTTTACGGCTGGGTGTTAGAAATCCAGAGTGGGACCGAGAATATCCGGTGCATACCTCAACGTTTCGGATTGATGAGGAGGCGCTGTTGGTGGGGGTGGCAAGCTTAACGGCCGTTGCTATTCAGTGGATGGAGAGTCAACAATAGATAATTGTTTCACTCAATGTCATGTTGTGGGCTTTTGATTCTAGAAACCAGCATAGACCCAATTCCAATAACCGCACAAAAGCCCATAAAAAGGGTAATGAACCGAAAATTTCTTTGATGGAATTTGCGGTCTAGCTGATCATCAAGCTCTTTTTTTAAGACCACATATTTTTCAGGATTTCCTGGAAGTATCACCAACTCGATAGAGTCGCCAGTATTAAATTCTGGGTAAGGTACCGAAAAAGTTTCTTCTTCGTTAAATGCATAATCCTGACCATCAATTGAATATTCGATCGTGAATTTATTTACTTCAACCCTCGGCCGATTAAGTTCCCTCGTCTTTACAATTTGTCCTTCGACCACAACACCAGTAGATTGATAGGGTAGACGATTGTATTTTCTATCAAACCTGTTTAATTCAATGAGGGGTACGGTACCAATAATATTTGCAAGACAAAATGCGAGGATCGCCAATAGTCCGAGCAATTGAAAGCTATCTAATTCCTCAGCCGGTTTGGTTGACTTTTTGTTACTGGCTGTTGTCTGTTTGGATTCTAATTTTGCGACTAAGATTAACATGACAGTGATTGGCATGGTGCAGAATAGTAATGTGGACATAGTGATGCCAGTATACGATGCGTCAATTTTAATTTGTCATGTACTTTTGTAAGGGGAACGACCATCCCGACAGTTTGGTTATTGATTGTCAGGTTGAGGTGTTTTACAGTGTCACCTATTTTGCGTTGATTATAAAGAGAGAGGCTATGGTCGTACGCCAACATGATCGCAGTGAAACGCTGGTTAGTGTAAGTTTGGGAGATTTATTTATGAATGTGCCTGCTAATGTTTCAAAATATTGTCGCTCGCTAATTTTCATAATCATATTTTTATTATTTGGTTGTACGCCAAATAAGTTAGAACCCATTGGACATTTAGATATAGAGCTTGGAACCGCATTTAACACAACTATTGCTGATGGGTATGTTTACATTGCTAATGGCTTTGACGGGTTAGTAATTGTTGACGTGACTGATCCTGAACGCCCAAGAGAGGTTTCAAGATATGAAACTGAAGGCCGATTAAATGACATAGCAATTTTAGATGATGTACTTTATTTATCTATTGCAGGCAAAGGAATTATTTCTTTAGATGTAACGGAAAAAGGAAGCCCTGAATTTATCTCAGAATATTCAATTGGTGAGAATACTGTCTGGAGTTGGATTTCAATTAAAGACAATTTGCTCTTAGATTGGAGGAGAAGTCGATCAATGCTCAACAATGGGCGGTTAACATTGTTCGAAGCAAGAGATACTCAATTGATTCAGCTAGAAAGCTTAGAGTTTTTTATTGGTGAGCCTTTAAGCGTTCAAGATGAATATCTCTTTACTTATTCTCCAATTGGAAGTCATAATAACTTACAAATTGTTGATTTAAATCAATTGAAAATTACGAGTAGGCATTCAACTGGGCAAAATGAAATTGTTAGCCTAACTTTCTCAGAAGATAAATCAATGGCCCTATCAGTTAATGTCTATGGAGATGGTTCAATGATCTATGATACGACAAATTTAACATCTCCTATTCCATATGATTCTAGGATAGAAATCGGGGGCCCAGCCGGTTACGTCCACAACAATCTTGCCTATTTCATCAATCCGCTTGGAGGTTTATTTGTGTATGATGTTGAAGATCCGAATCAGCCAAATTTAATTGCTACTTATAAACCTCAGCGGGATGAGCGCTGGCATTTATTTGATTTAAAGGGGGATGGCTCATATATTTATCTGTTTGATAAGCGCAGAGGGGTTTTGATTTTTGATATCGCTGATGTCGTTTCTCAAAAATAATCAAGTAGGTAATGTCAACACATTGCATAGCCCGTATTAAAGTTGATTTTAAGAAACGGCCGTTATCAAAATCACAGCTTCGCTCGAATCTCCCACAAATCGGGCCACATGGGTTTGAGCGTTGATTCCAAATATTTGACGCCAGCTGATCCGCCAGTGCCCATCTTGCTACCAATGGTGCGTGATACCATTTTCACATGCCGATAGCGCCACTCTTGCAGTCCCTCATCGAGATCGACCAGTCTTTCGCATAGACGATTAATGATGGGTTCGTTATGGTAGACGTCAAGTAGGGTCTTTTGAACAGCATCAGACGCCTTAATGGGTTGCGTGACATCTCGATTTAATATTTCTTCAGGAATTGGATACCCATTGCCGTTAAGAAAATGGAGAAAGCTGTCCCAAAGGGAGGGGGCGTGATAGCGCTCGATAAGCTGGGAACGGCCGTGTAGACCTTCAGGGAATTGATTCATCATGCTTTGGCGCTTGTACCCGAGCGCAAACTCTAATTCGCGAAACTGCACCGATTGAAATCCGCTTGAGCTTTCTAAAAATGATCGAAACGAGTTGAATTGCAGCGGCGTCATCGTCTCTAAAATGTCAATTTGGCCGACAATGGTTTTGAGAATCGTCAAGATGCGTCGTAACGTGGC
>JBCCFD010000077.1:0-23229 GCA_039029915.1 Chloroflexota bacterium | reverse complement strand
CGCTTTTTATTCGTGCAGTTGATTTGTCAAATCGTTTGAGCAACCTATCAAACGGAATCGCTTTGGTACTGTCCGTTAAAGGGTTAGACCCCGCCCCATAAATGGCTAAATCCGCCGGGTTTGGCTTTGTGTGTCCATCGATTGCGCCTAAATATTGCTCCCGAAACATTAACAGATGGCCCACCTGCCAGTTGACGCAATTTCCAGGAAAGGGAAGCTGTTTCATGCTGTCTTCGTGAGAGAAACCGTCAGTGTGCATTTTGAGGACGCGATCAACAAATTCGATGTGAAAGATGTATTGATTTGGGGTTGGCATCTGTTACTCCATGCAGTGTGATTTCTGTCAAACTGGAGGGGTTGCTGTCAAGATGTAAAAAAGTAAGAAGGCAATTAAACCAGCTAAGAAGGCGGGTGAATAACGGCGGTTAGGCTCTTTTTGCTCGGTTGTTTGAAAATTAATTGAGAGCGAGGAGAGCTGCTGTCCAATGGATGTTCCCAGTAGGCTGGCTGTGACAACAAGTGGTAATCCAATTAAAACAACTTGTATAAGTAAACGGCCGTTGATAACCGGATACGAATAAAAATTGTTAAGCAATGGAAAGGCAGCTACTAATGCGCCTAAGAGGACAAGCAAACTTTCTAACATTGCAGAATTGCGAGGTTTTTGATAGCGCCAAATCTGAAAACCATACCAAAAATCGAGCGCAAGCATAGGGCCAATCATTAAAAACAGGGGATAGGAGCGGAGTAAATCAAACTCAAGCAGCTCAATGAGTGTGGACCTGATTAGAAGCGTACTTAACGTGGCCAAGGTTGCTGCCCCAGCCATTCGTGTTAATTGGAGAATAAATGTACCCAATAGCCCGCAAACAATGATGATCATCACCGGCAGCATCCAATCCGGTCGGTTCCAATAAGGGAGTGAGGCTGGTGAGGGGAATCGTCCTGTAAAAAGTGCATCCCATTCCGTCATTAAAATTTGCAGCACACCCATTAAGCCAATGCCGCTCAAAACGATTGGATAGGCGGTCGCTTTTGTAAATCGCAAAATGCGCCACTGCGGTTTGGGCATAACAGAGACGTAAAATCCGGTGGAAAGAAAAAGAGAGATCATCATGTTGAACAGCAGAACAAGGTGCGGCAGGCTCCAAGCCGTAATATCTTCACCGTAAACAAGATGCCAAATTGGGTCAGCCGGTAAGGCATAAAGTAAAAACCCACCGAGGATAGCCAGTCCGCCAAGCATGGGGTTGGCTCGAAAGCGCTGCTGGAGGGTGCCTTTACAGCGCGTGAGAATCAGAAAGATGCCGTAAAAGCCAAAGGCGACAAATATCAAAAATCCCAAATAGATCATTTGATGAGGTCGCCAGAAAAGATCGTCTCCAAACGCCACACCATAACGTCGGTGCCAAGCTTCATCCCAAATGCCTCCAAACTGGATCATGAGGATGGCTAATCCCAGGATGATGGCAAATAAGTATTGCTGTTGGGTTGAGAGGGGGTTGGTTTGGGGAATGTGAAGATTGTTGGGCAACGGCCGTATCAGGAGATGCCACGTTAGCAGAGCAAAGCCAAAGAAGATGAGCAAAAACACGGCCGTGCCAAGCAAAAATTGATCAAAGGAAACGGCCGTTGGTAATCCACTCCAATATGACATCAGGCCGAAAACAATAATTAGCCCGAAAGTGGAGAGTAAAAACCATGTTGACCTGTTTATTTTTTGATTTATCTTGCTCAACATTGTTCACCCTTGTGAATGGAAATGATTATTGACGCTTTCATTTTAGTAAATCACAGAAAGGCTGACCAAGCTATCCATATTTATAGTACTTTTATTCTTTAATAGTACTTTTATTCTAAACGCTAGGTTTGCGAGGGTGGATAGCCAAAGTGACGTTTAAATTCCCGACTAAATTGGGTTGTACTATTGTAGCCAACAAGCCGACTCGCTTCGGCAACAGTTCGTCCTTCTCGCAGGAGAGATTGAGAATGGGTTAGCTTAATTGATTTCGCATATTGAAGAGGCGACATGTGCATAATCTCTTTGAATGTTTTGTGGAACCCCGATGTGCTCATGCCAACTAAGCTGGCAAGCTCCTCCACCAAAACCACTTGGTCTAATCGGCTGTGGATATGAACCACGACTTTGGATATCTGCTGAATTTGTCTTCTTTGGGCCAAAAGCATTTGCAGCGCACCGACTTGATTGTGAGCGAGTAAGCGATAGTAAATTTCCTCAATGATCGATTCGCTTAACACGTCCCGATCGGAAGGCTTACCCATCGTTTGAAAGAGCCGAATAACAGCATCTAGCATCTCATCATTTAGAGTTTGGACAGAGACAGATGAGGGATCGGCTATCTCTTTGGGGGTTGTAAAGTCGGAGCCGTTTTCTAATTTAAGCAAGAGACTGGCAATTTTGTTTAAATCGATGATGATACCGGTCATTAAGGCGGGCTTGTCAGCCGTTGCTCCCATAATTTCGACTTCTACGGGAACCGGCAATGTAATAACGAGGCATTGACCAGCGGTAAATTGATACTGTTTATTACCGATGTAACAGATTTTTTCACCTTGGGCCAAGATGATAATGCGGGCATCGTAGATTAACGGAGTGCGGGGCTGGGGGGCAGAAACACGAAAGGTGCCAACTTGAGAAACGGCCGTTTGATGTGCCCCGTCGTGCGGAGCATATTTTTCTAGAAGTTTGATGAGCTGTGTGAGCTTAACGGCCGTGTTCGTCATGCCTCTCCTTCGTAAATAGCTGTGGGCTAAAAGCTATGGGCTGTGAGCTTGAAACGGTTTCAAATGCCTCCCTCTACATTCTAACTCTAGCTGCACATAGTTGAATGGTGGTGTCGCCAAGACATGTTGCATCCTGCCTATTTTGAGTATAGCCCCAATGCGTTGATCCCCACATAAAGCTGTGAAAAATTAGAGGATTAGGCAGTAGTTGTGGATGTTTGTGTATTTAATTTGCCCTTTTTTAAAAGTATAGTCGCATGCTAAACGGCGAAAAAAACAGTGAAATTTCTAAATTCGCGGACGAGGAGAATTGAGAATGAGTTTAAGAACGGTATTTCAAGGGATTTGTATTCTTTTTTGCATGGTGATGCTGTTTTTAGCATTTAGCTTTTGGACAGATTTTGAAGCTGCTCTGGAGGCAACCGATCATACACTCAACAGCATGGGGAGGGTTTTAGCCGGTCGTTTTGTGGCTACCGCAGGCTTAGCCATGTTTGTTGCGTTTTATCGAGATATGCGCGTCATGACTTTTGCTTTTGTGCTGTTTGCTTGGATGAGCTTTATCGATGGCTACATCTATTTTTCACAGGAATTGCCTCATATGCCTCATACCGGTACTGGGATATTATGTCTACTTATTCTGGCTGGCCTTTGGTATTACCATCGGCAAAATCCAGAAGCGTTTCAATAGCTTTTTTGGCGGTTGCGTTGAGAAATGAGGAGAAAAAGATGCCATTTGAATTATTAGAAGGTGAAATAGGAACCGTGCAAGAAACCGCTTCAGATACCTTGTACATCCATACCGAAGTAGAAATTGATGCGCCACCAGAAAGAGTATGGTCAATTTTGACGGATTGGAAAAACTTGACTGAGTGGAGTAATAGCCTTGTTAATTTAAAAGGGGATTTTCAACGGGGCGGAGAGGTCGTGGTTACGGTAAAAGTGGGCATAGGTAACGTGACGCGCGATTTGAAGCATAAACTCATTGAGTTTGAAGATGGTCGAACATTTGGATGGTCTGATCCGTTTATGCCGGGTATGACAGACCATCATATTTATTTGGTAGAACCATTACCAAACGGCAATAGTCGGTTTGTGCAAACAGATCAAGTGCAAGGAATTGGGAAATATTTGCTTGGCGGATTGGTTGCCCGCACCAATATGCAAACCTACGTGCTGTTTAATCGGTCTTTAAAGGAGAGAGCCGAAAATCTAGCTTAATCAGGGTTGGGAGAGCAAGAGACGCATACATTTTTTGAGCGGGCGTGAAATTGTGGTGGGGAGCCAAAATTTCTTTCGATATTACTTGAAAATAACAAGAAATTTGTGCAATAAAGCCTATTTTGGGTGAATTATGCATGGGTAAACAGTTGCTGATAAAATCTCGGCCAGCTGTATTTATAAATTTACCAATGTAAACGGGGGATTTAGCTCGATTCTTATTTCCCTTTACATAAAAATATGGAAAGTGTTTTGATGCTTTCTCAAGAGATAAACCTCTATGCAAACTTCCCCAAGCCTATCCCAAGAAGATTACCTTGAGCTTTATCATTTGATGCGCCGCATGCGAGCCATCGAAGATAAAGCGACTGAACTGTATCATGAAAAACGAACCGTTGGCCGAATTTATACGGGTACGGGCCAAGAAGCGATCTCGGTTGGAGCCACCTATGCGCTCGGCCCCAACGATTCGGTGGCTCCCATTTACCGCGATATGGGCGCTCATTTGGTGCGTGGCATTACGGCTCGCGAAATCTTTGCGCAATATATGGGCAAAGTGACCGATAGCAGTAACCACGGCAAAGATTCAGGACTCCATTTATCTGATCCGGTGCGGGGTATCACGGTGAGCATGATTAGTAATTTAACTCCGTCGCTTCCGGTCGCCACCGGCTGTGCGCTGGCGTTTAAGCTCCGCGGTGAAGATCGGGTTGCAATGACGTTTTTTGGTGATGGCTGTACCAGCACAGGTAGCTTTCATGAAGGGGTGAACTTTGCCGCTGCGCGCAAGCTTCCCATTGTGTTTGTCTGTTCAAACAATCAGTGGGCGCTATCGACTCCCAATAGCAAGCAGTTTGCGCTGGAAAAGCTGGCTGACCGCGCCTTAGGGTACGGAATTCCGGGAGTGCGCGTAGATGGGAATGATGTAACGGCCGTTTATGAAGCCACCCGCACCGCGGTTGAACGGGCACGCAGCGGTGAAGGCCCCACCTTTATCGAAGCCCTAACCATGCGCATGCGGGGTCACAGCGTCACCGATCCCGCCCAATATTTGCCTAAAGAGATGGTCGAAGAATGGGCTAAAAAAGACCCAATTGATCGCTTAACGGCGCATCTTCGCCAAGAAAAAATCCTAACTGAATCAATTGAACAGCAAATTAGCGAGCAAGTAGCAGCCGAAGTGACGGATGCTGTTGAATATGCAGATCAGCTGCCGCTCTTACCGGCTGAGCAAGCCCTAACCGACGTTTATGCGGAGGTGACCCATGCGTAAGTTAACCTATCGAGCCGCCATTCGGGAAGCGATGTGGGAGGCGATGCAGGCGGATAAATCTGTGTTTATTTTGGGTGAGGATGTGGAGTACGGTGGCGTTTACGCCGTCACGCGGGGCTTTCTTGATGAGTTTGGCCCCGACCGCATTGTGGACACACCAATTGCTGAAACAGCCATCATTGGGGCCGCCCAGGGGGCCGCTTTAGTGGGCATGCGCCCTATCGCCGAAATACAGTTTGCCGATTTTATAACCCCCGCGCTGGATCTGCTGGCAAACATGACCGCCAAATATCATTATCGCACGCGGCAACCGCTCCCTATGGTTATTCGGGCGCCCTCAGGTGCAATCATGACGGCCCACGGCAGCACCGGACCCTTTCACTCCCAGTGCCCCGAGGCGTGGTATGCCCACACACCGGGAATCAAGGTCGTGCTGCCCGCTAATCCACACGATGCTAAAGGACTACTGCACGCCTCAATTGATGATCCAAATCCTGTCCTCTTTTTAGAGCAAAAAGGATTGTACAATCTCAAAGAACCCGTACCAGAAGGGAAGTTTACCGTGCCGCTGGGCAAAGCAAATGTCGTTCGAGAGGGGCACGATGTGAGCGTGATTGCGTACGGTGCGATGGTGCCGATGGCTCTGGAAGCGGCGGCGCACCTAGCCGCGCAGAACATTTCAATTGAAGTCATTGATTTACGAACCATTGTGCCGCTTGATAAAGAAACGGTGCTCGAATCTGTTCAAAAAACGGGCAAGGTTGTCATTGCGCATGAGGCGACGCTGACGGCCGGCTTTGGTGGCGAGCTGTCGGCCATTATTGCTGAAGAGGCGTTTGAATATCTAGACGGGCCAATTCGGCGCGTCGCGGCAGCCGATACGCCTATCCCCGCCGCACCGCAGCTGGCTGAATTTGTATTGCCCAATGTTGAAAAGCTGTCTGCCACCATCCGCGATTTGGCGGCATTTTAGGAGACCCACTCATGGCGATTAAACTGTTGATGCCCGAGCTGGGCGAAAGTGTTGTGGAAGGGGTTGTAGAAGAGTGGTTTAAGCAAGTTGGTGACTCCGTCAAGACAGGAGAGCCGATCGTTTTGATGGAAACTGAGAAAGTCACAACGGAAGTTGAAAGCCCTGCCGATGGGGTGCTGCTCAGCATTCTGGCTGACGTAGGTACGAGCGTCGCCGTGGGTGATCTGCTGGGTTGGATTGGGGCTGAAGGGGAAGTTGTCCCATCTGCCACGGGTGCCCCTGATTTGAAAATGAACGCACCCGTTGCGCCTGTTGAAACGGCTTTGCCCGCAGCTGGTAAAGCAGCGAACAGAAAAGAACTTGGCGGCAAGTTTGTGTCTCCGGTGGTGGCGCGAATGGCGGCTGTTCATAACTTAGATTTAGCGCAAATCAATGGCAGTGGCCGTAAAGGGCGCGTCACAAAGAAGGATGTGCTGGCGTTTTTGGATCGGCAGCCGTCGGCTGAGCCTGCACCTGCTGCTGTGTCAACAACGGCCGTTTCCCAACCGGCACCTTCAAAACCAGCCCCAACCTCCGTTTCTATGGCTGGCAAAGATGGGGAACTGCTCCCACTTTCGCCAATGCGTCGAGCAATTGCCCAAAATATGGTCAATAGTAAGCAAACGGTGCCGCACGTCACGGCCGTTGTGGAAGTTGATCTGCAAAAGGTAGCGGCCCACCGTCAAGCGCACAAGGCTGCGTTTGCCCAAGACGGCGTCAAGCTGACGTTTATGGCCTATTTTGCAACGGCCGTTAGTCAAGCGCTCAAGCGGCACCGAATGGTTAATTCCTCATGGACCGATGAGGGTATTTTCCTGCATCGCCCTGTCAATTTAGGTATTGCCACCGATTTAGGCGGCAAAGGGTTAGTTGTGCCGGTAATTAAAAACGCTGACGATTTATCGCTGTTGGGTCTGGCTCGCGCTATTGGTGAAAATGCCGAACGCGCCAGATCGGGTAAATTAAAAGCAGATGATTTAAAGGGCGGCACTTACACCCTATCAAACTACGGTAGTAACGGCACGCTGATGGCGTCCCCCATCATTAATCCACCCCAGTGTGCTATTTTGGGCTTGGGCAAAATTGAGCGGCGTCCGGTTGTGCGTCAGCTAGCTGGTGAAGAAGTTGTGGTGGTGCGGCCTATGATTTATATCACCCACACGTATGATCATCGCATTTTGGATGGCGGCACGTCGGCGGCGTTTATGCGAGATTTGGTTGAGATTTTGGAAGGATGGCAATGATTTTTCCAGATTGAGCCAATCTCAAAGATTGGCTCAATCTGGAGTGGGAATTTGTTTAGTTAGATAGCTCCACTGTGGTTTCTGGTTCGATCACTTTGCCCGTAAGGGAGCGCATTTCGGCTCCTTTTGCCAGTAAAAACTCTTTTTGCTGCCGCCACACGTCCCCGTACCGATAAAACGGGACGTTTGGGTAAAGGTGATGAATGAGGTGGAAGTTTTGATAGATCAAGATAGGGGTGAGCAGCGGGCTAGGTCGAATGACGGTGGCCTTGTATCGATTTTCAGCCGACGTGATTTTATGGGGCTTGTGGGGTAGATAGTCGAAGCTGTAGGCGAGGGAGAACGTGGCCATGCGGCTGGGAATAACCCAGAGCAGCAGAACCGGAGCGGCAAACCCATTGAGGCAAAGCGTAATAATGAAAGCCCAAACGACAATGAGGGTAACCACTGTTTCGATCCGTTCGCGCAACGGCCGTTTATTCCAAACGTTCAAATAAACAAAATAATAGTGAATATCCTGAGTGAGCCAACGAACGGGCAACAGCCATTTTGGTTCCATGCCGCTCCAAAAATCAGGGTCTTTGTGCTCGTGGTTGGTGTGCTTGTGGTGCTCAAAATGAACGTACCGAAATGCCGTAAATGGTGAAAGCAGAATGTAACTGCAAATCCGCCCCACAACCTCATTGATCCATCTAGGGCGAGCGACCGTGCGATGAGACGCATCGTGAAGGGGGGTAAATGACACAAAAGCGGCGATAAAGTTGAGCAACATACCCCAACCGAATGCCATATAATCCCTACCGACTAAGATAAAAGATGCGCTCCAAATGCTGACGCAGGCCAAGAACATCATAATGGTTGGCCATGCAATATAGGGCACGCGAAAAGTAACTTTGGGTGGTTTAAGTGTCGTTGTCAAATTGCCTCCTCATTTATTCACTTAATTTACCAAGAAAAACACAATCTTTACAACATATGGTTTACTACGCTTCGGAACCAGTCGGCGTTTGTCCAGGCTGCAGGTTGAGCGAGCAGGAGAGCGTTCCCCCCTTGAAGTGAAAAAGCGGCCTCGTAAGGCCCAAACTGTTTATCCAACCAGGCCACATCTACCGTTTGGCTCGGCAGGTCAAATTGACCAACGGTACATTCTTGGGTGTATTTTTGTGGGGGAAGCGGAATGGGGGTTGGCGATGATGGCGGCGACAAAAGCAGGCGCAGGTACGCTCCATTTTTCTCCTTGGCCTCATAAACCCAATCATATTCTGAAACTGGGCCGCTTTCGGGTGAGATTTCAAAGTAGCTATCAAGCGTATAGCCAAAGCGCTCAAAATTAGGAACGATTATGGGCAGTTGGCTTAAATTTTGCGAGCTGGCCTCTTTTGAATAATGGTGGTCGCTTGAATTGCGTTGATGGGTCCAGTAGCTGAGGGGAACGGCCGTTGCTGGTTGCTTAAAGCGGTGCTGATAAGATAGCGTTGCAAAAGTTGTTGACTTAAGCATATCTGAATAAGAGCCATCAACGAGCTTAAGGTTTTTAAAAATATTGAAAAGCGTTTCATTTTCAAAGCTGCCGCTGAGTACTGTTGCTTCAACCCTGACGCGATGATAGCCAACGGTTGCCCCATAATATCTGCGGTGGTCATGCCCAATCCACAAAATATTGTCTTCGAGCGGATATGCTTTAGGCAGGGGAAATTCACCTTCTGCCGTCTTTTGTGGGTTCCTCCAAAGGCTCGGGTGATCGTAGGCTGGTGGCGCAAAATCAAAAAGAAACTGCTTGATTGACAGCTTGCGGTCTTTGCCGGTGAGCACTGTTCGATAGCTAGAGCAATGGTCTGCATTCTCAGGTCGTAGTGATTGCTCCGTGATGCTCACATCATCAGGCAGCCAAGTTGGTTTTAGTAAACTAAAGTTGCACCAAAGCTGGGCTTCTTTTAGATCATTTTGGATAGATTGAGCCTGTTCAACCGAGCCGGTCTTTATGCTGAACTTTGTGTTCAAGGTTGATCCCTCCAATGAATGCGATATCCGCTATTTTTGAGTCATTTTGGGCGGTTTCCGTTTATCTTTTTGTTATGCCAATTTGACCGAGTGATTTTCAATACTTTGTTACCAAAGTTCCTTTAATAATGTCATGTCGAGCGGGTCAAGCCGACTAACACGCTAATCAATTAGAGAGTCGAGACATCTCTCCACTAAATTATTAAATAGAATACACTTCTCTAACGACGAGATGTCTCCACTCAGCTTATGACCAAGACTGCTTTTATTTAGCCCCGCTCGACATGACACAACAGTAAATGTTATTCTTGTAACAATGTATTCAGTATAGGTAATGAGTATAAACCAAACAAAAATGCAACGGTTGGGGCATCTGCAAAGTCACGGAAGGAGATGACACGGTAGACAAACAGGTATAGTCACCTTTTGCCAGTGCGAACGACGGTAGAGTTATGAAATTGCAGAACTTACGAAGTAGGGTTGATATTGGATGTACTGTCCTGACGATCGACAATCTCGTCAATGGCTTTTGTCAACGTTGCCGCAAACGCTTTGTTGGTAGACGATAGAGGATAAAAACTGACCTTTGTGACCGGAAGAGGTTTTTTATTGGGTCGAGGGATAAGATAGGGCTCAATAACCATCATCAGCTTGTGTTCTGGAAACTCAAAGCGGTGTGATGCTTCCTCAAGGGAGCCATAAAAGGAAATACCCCTGTAGTTTAAATGACTTTCCAGTAACTTCGATATTTCTAGAGGGGCAACTTTTAGAATACCAAACATTGAGCGAGCGAATAAGTTTTTTAGAATAATGTCTAAAATAAAGCGTACTGCAAACGCCACAATAATGGCGATGGCGCTCATTTGCCCCAGCCCCAATGGCTCCAACTGCAAACCCACCAGCGTAGCAATCAGTATAGCGATTACCAACCCCATGTGCTGAGCCTGTTCGTTTTGTTTCTGCCACCGTGAAAAAAACATTTATGTAATCTCTTTGCCCAAATTGAATAAATCTATCTTACAATCAATTATAGTCAACCAAGTAAAAGTTTGTTATGCACACAAAAATAGGAAGAACTATTTGGGTAAAACGGAATAGTCAACTATTTTAACGAAAGTTGCTAAGAATAAGATTTTACATTGCCAGAAGTTTGATTGAATTTAAGGGTTATCAGATGGGTAGCGATCTCTAAAGGGGAAGCCCAGCAAAAAATTGTGTATTGTTCCCAGTCTGTATCCGGTATTTTCATTATCTGGCAATATCTCTCGGCTCTTTATGAAAAGGGGGTAGTTAGAAGGCATTGCTGTCTGAGACTGGAATTTCATACGCCATGCCGATTCTGTTTTTCATGCCTGTTGATGCTTCACTTTGCAAATGAGATGAAATGTAGTCTCTTCTTTTCCCACTTTTTAAAAGTTTGAAGCCCATGGATTCATAAAACGGTGCGTTCCATTTGATGTCGCTGAATGTGGTTAGGGTGATTCGTGACCTTCCCTGTTCACGAGCCAAATCAAGCAGGTGGTTCATGAGCTTTCTGCCGATGCCGCGCCGTCCAAAATCTGGATGAACCGAAATTTCTTCGAGAAACAGGTCATTTTCCACAAAGTCGAAAACTGCGAAACCGGCAATTTCCTTATCAACTTGAACCACAAGAAGACGGCCGTTTTCAATACGTGTTCGCAGAATTTCTTCTGGAAATGTTTCGAATGGGTTAGGAAGACGGCCGTCTGGAAAAATCAGATTCCCTGCCAGTTCAATTTCTTTGATGCGAGGCAAATCTTTAAATTTGCCGTTTTTGAATAAAATGTTGTCGAGCATCAGACTATTATAAAAAAATAGACGCCAGCTGTAAAAACCAGTGGCATCTAATATAAAGATTTACCAATTAGGGCGGTAAAGAATTTGCAGGTTTTATCCCTTAGCTAAGCCAGTTTCGTAGTGTACTAAAGAAATTGTTTTCCTCTTCGATAAATGGGAAATGTGCACTGTTTTCCATGATCGTTAATTCTGAAGCTGGAATAAGCCCGTTGATACGTGCCCCACCGCGCTCCGCTGGACAAAGGAAGTCATGCCCCCCTGATATGTTTAGGGTTTTAGCGGTGATAGAGCTTAATTTTTCAAGCGTATTGTATGTGGCAAGGGCGGCGCTACCGGCGTTCCACGCTTCATATGTATAATGCGTGGCGGAATCTAATTGGTTGGCGATATTGGGATCATATGCTTTGTAATACATTTGAGAAAGCGTGGTCCAAACTGTTCGCCAATCTTCATTGCTTTCCATAGGGCGCGTAAAAGCAGCGCCAAAGGCGGCCAACTGCTCATCCGTGCCGTTAGGCTGTGGTTGATAATCAAAAGTGGGGATTGTGTTTGTTAACACTAGTTTGCTTAAACGAGCTGGATATTTGGCAGCAAATAGCTGGGCCAGAAACCCACCGTAGGAGTGACCAACCACGATGGTCTTTTCGATGCCTAGCTCGTCGAGTAGCTGGGCAGCATCATCAACAAGAAGGTCAAGCGTCAACGTGCTGTAATCTTCGAGCTTATCAGAACGGCCGTTTCCTCGATGATCGTAATAAATGACCTTAAATTGATCAGATAGTTGGTCAAAGTAAGGGCGAAAATAGGTGTGATCTAAGCCTAGACCACCGTGCATCATCAAGATTGGTTCCCCATCACCAATCGTCTCGCAGTACAAGTTTGTTCCATTCACACTCAATAAAGACATACAATTTTCTCCTTCACCTGAAATAATTCACAAAACGAAGTTCCTGTTTTGAATAAAACGACGGCTATAAACTTCGTTCCCTTAAGGTTCCGAAGCCTTTATCTAAAATGCTATTCATTTTAGAAACTTCGGAACACTTTAGCTTTATTTATACTTGAGAGAGATTGGAAAATATAGAACGTTCTTGCTCTATTCGAGCGTTTATGGGGATAAAACTTTTAATATGAATACATGCGGCGAAACGCTAGGGGCGTTAATCCAAATCGCTTTTTGAAATGACGAGTGAAGTGTGATTGATCTGAAAAACCAATGCGGTGAGCAATCTCGCTAATTGGTAATTTATTCGACTTCAATAATAATTCCGCAGCTTCTTCGATGCGTAATTGAATCAAATACTCATAAGGAGATGTGCCGGTTGTATTGCGAAACATTCTTGAGAAATGAAACATACTCAGATTGAGATGCGTGGCCAGATCATTCAGCTTGATTGGGGTGTGTAAATGTTCCAAGATATAGGTTGATAAAGCATCAAACTCATTTTGGCTAAGCTTGTAACCAATCTCTAGATTGATGTCTTTGTTGGAATCATTGGCGAGGAGATGGGTTGAAAGCTCAACACCTAAACGCTCAATTTGAAAATTTTCAACCTCGACCTTGCTTAGAATCATTTGATGCAGTTGAAAGATGATTCTTTTGAGGGTGATATTTCTTTGATGAAACTGAGGCCGAAAGTGAATGCTTGCAGGATCAAGCTGCCACGTTTGGCCCGCAATCTGTTTGATAAACTCATCAGCAACGAGGACGTGCAAACAGTGTGGATGATTGCCATCAAACTGCCACTGATTATCCATGTGAGCAGGCACGTAGGTGATGTCCCCTAGGCGCATGTGGGCTTCTTGCCATTGACCTCCGCAGCGATGCCGAAGCAACCCTTGAGGTGGCTTATAGTGGAAGGCAATAATATGATAATCCATTGGGGGCAAGGTGAGATCGCTTGGAGGTAGATTCTGATAATCTTCGACACGAATTGCGGTCTTATCAGAATCAGCATGAATATGTGCTGGCTGAAATGGTAAAAAATCTAAACGATCTTGAGGAGAAATGGTTTCCATAATTACTCAAATAAGATGAATTGAATGGTGCATGACAACATATGGTCTTAATTTCAGTTTATCGAAGTTTTTTGGAAACGCAAAGGATGGACTACACAAATTGATTATTGAGGGACAGGGACGCGTTCACATTTCTCCAGAGCGGCTTTTAATTTTTCTAATGAGACGGGTTTGCTAACATAATCGTCTAGACCCTGTGATAAAAAGTATTCACGATCCCCTTGAATGGCGTTGGCCGTCATCGCGATAATTCTGGGGCGGTTGTTGCCGTATTCAGCAATGATTTTTTGAGTGGCTTGCACCCCATCCATTTCAGGCATTTGTATATCCATAAGAACGACGTCGTATGTTTTTTCAGCAACGGCCGTTACGGCTTCCAACCCATTGGCCACCAAATCGGCCGTGCCTCCCAAACGCTCCAGCATACGAATCCCCACCTTTTGATTAATCTTGTTATCGTCAGCTAACAATATCCGCAAGCTTGGAATAAGCTCCGGTGGCTCATTTTCTGGTTCAGGTAAACTGGTTACTTCAGATTGAATCGTCTCAATCGGTGATTGAGTTAATATCTCCACCTCTTCAGGTGCTTCACTTAGCGGCAAAACCAGCGTGAAGTAAAACGTTGTGCCAACATTTAATTCACTTTCTACCCAGATTTTTCCACCCATTGATTCAATAATTTGATGGCTGATTGATAATCCTAACCCAGTGCCCCCAAACCGCCTTGTGGTCGATGAGTCTGCTTGGGTAAATGGATTGAAAAGCTGAGCCATCCGATTTTTGGGGATACCAATACCGGTATCTTGAATCGCAAACAGTAGCTCAACAGAATCATCTATTACTTCATTCTGCTTTACTGAAACAATCACTTGCCCTTGTTCGGTAAACTTCACCGCATTTCCCACTAAATTTATAAAAATTTGGGATAATCTTGTGGGGTCACCAAGGAAATAGTTAGGCGTGCTTTCTGGGATATGTACCTGTAGCTCGATTGATTTAGCAGTGGCTTTGCCTGCTAACATCTCAATGACAAGATTGATTTGTTTGCGAAGATCAAACTTTATTTCTTCTAATTCTAAATGCCCTGATTCAATTTTTGAGAAGTCAAGAATTTGATTAATTAGAGTCAGTAATGTTTTACCACTGTTGCTAACGATTTTGACAAATTCATTTTGCTCATCTGACAGCTTTGTTTTTTGAAGCAGTTCCACCATGCCCAAGATGCCGTTAAGCGGGGTGCGAATCTCGTGGCTCATCGTTGCCAAAAAATCTGATTTAACCTTGGTGGCAATTTCGGCTTTCTCCTTTGCAGCTTGCAGGTCGCGAAGATTTCTTTCAATCGTGATTGAAGCCAGCCAAGAAATGACCGCTAATGCAAAATATGCCAAAAGACCCAGAAAATTAAACGGCACATCTTCGGCAATATACGCATAGACATAGAGGGCTGACAGGATGAGTACCATCTTAAAGCTGGAGCGCGGAGATAATATGACGCTAGCCATAAGGATTGGAATTGCCAGCACGATCATATTTTGACCCCAAACATTTTCATACATAGGGGCTGCAAAAAAGCACAATAATAAAAACATGAGTGAGAAAGACCATGCGGCAACTTTGTTATGCTTTTTTTTGTTCAGGTAATACACACCACCTAAGCAGCTTAAAAAAATGATGGCGGGGAGTAATGCTTCAAAAGGATGTGCCGTTCCATTAAGGATTGCAATAGCACTAAATAGAATGGTTATTGTGGTAAGGAGACCAAAGCTGACGAGCATGAAATTAAGCAGGATAGCTCGATAGGATTCTTCCGGCCCTAAATCAGAAACCTCAATCCAGTTTGAAACGAATGAGTATAGTTGGTTTATCCTCTTATCTTTCATAGGTCAGGATTATTGCTCCACCTTATAACAATAGGGTCAGCATAGCATAGTCAATCAGGAGAGGGAATAAACCAGTTGTAATGGTAGAGGCGTGCTACTGTTTTGCCTATCATCAAATGATGGAAATCCAAACTAATCATTTTGACGATTGAAAAAGGGGCTTAGTTTCTATTTACATGTTTCATAGGTATGAGGACTAAGGTTGATGGGGTATAGGGGGAACAACGGCCGTTTTTTCATAGGGCCCTTCCGCTAAATCATCAAAATAGTCGTTGTCTTCCAATCCAAAATAAGCAAACAAGGCGTGTCCGCCGGTGCCAATTTCACGAGCTAACCAAATGCGGTCTTCAATTTCGGCAAAAGTGCAATAGTTAGTGCCAATACCGGGAATAATAAAACGGCCGTTTGCGCCAGCCTGAAAATCGCGCACCAAAGTTTCCCATCTTTCAAAACCTAAATAGCTGTTGTCAGGACATTGATACTCGCCACCTGGGTAAATCATTGGTGAGATAGAATGAATATACCCATCACGAATCCATGCTTTGGAGTCTTGGAAATAGATTGTATTCCCTTGCTCTGGGAAACCTGGCCAACCCCAGTCTGGATTGAGTTCATGAATAGGCCATACCGCTGCTGAAAGCCATATCCCTTCATTAAGGGGAACGACCTCGTTATAAAATCGGCGTACAAGCTGATTAATTTGTTCCCGCTGCCAATCTCCATAGCCTAATGATGAGAAACAGTCCGCCCCAAAAGCGGCTTCGCTAACCGGATCGCAAGACGCGCCCTCACTCCCGTACCGAATATGATCAAGATGCAATCCATCAAGCTCATAGCGGGTCACTAAATCTTGCCCGACACTGATAATGTGCTCATTAAAATAGGCAGAGGCTGGTGTTGCTCGATAATAAGTTTGGCAGGCGACCTCGTCATTTGGACCCCACTGCAGGCTGGTAGGCTGCTCGTTTTGCAGACCGTGTTCTTGATTAAGAAGGTGGTAGAGCGGTGTCGGTTGGACGGTCTTGGCCGGAATATCGTTGCAGCTCGCGACAGGGTAGGTGTTAATGTACGCGTGAACCTGAATCCCTTCTTCGTGGGCTTTTTCTATCATATGGGCTAGTGGATCCCAATATGGTGCCGGCTGGCGCCCTAAAGTGCCCGTCATCCGTTTGGCCCATGGCTCAATGGATGAATCATAATAAGCGTCTGCTTCTCCACGCACCTGAAAAAAGATAACATTGAAGCCTGCGTACGCAATATTAGCGACGATTTCATCAATTCTCTCAGGTGTGGGTGGCCCGTCAGGCGTTGTCCAATCAAAGCGGTTCACCCAGATGCCGCGAAATTCGACAGCTGGCAGTTCTATTGGCTTTTGAATAAGAGGGAGATATTGCTCGAAACTATTTTTGGCTTTAGTTTGGGGCACGATCAGTAGTGACAATGAAATAATTAAAATGGAAATTCGCAAGGTGTGTCGCATTATTTTTTTATGGCATCCCTATCGATGGTTGGAAACAAGAATTTTTAATAAAGGAACAGATAAGTTTCCGTTGATGATGGTACTAAAGGGCAGCGTGAAATTAAACGGCCGTTTCCCTCTTTTTACGGTTTCTTGATAAAGTTTTACCGAGTCGTTTGCGCTATAATTTGGGCATGAAAAAAGAGGTACAACAGTTTCAAACGAGCGACGGCCGTTCCATTTATAATTTTCAAACCAACGCCTTCCCCAACTTGATTAGCAATATTTATATTATTGATGATGGCAATCAGCTGATTTTGGTGGATACTGGATCTGGGTTTCGAGATGCGAATAAGGAACTCGTAGAGGGATTTACGGCCGTTGCTGAATTTAGCGGCCAAGCGATTTCACTTGAGAATATTGGTCACATTATCATTACCCACGGGCACATTGATCACTTTGGTGGCTTGCCTTTTGTTCGGGAGCATACCGATGCTCCCGTTGGCATTCACATTCTCGACCGCCGCGTCATTACCACTCATGAAGAACGAGCCATCTTTGCCTCGAGCCGACTAGAAGCTTTTTTAGAAACCGCCGGCATCACGGCAGAGCATAGACAAAGCCTGATGGAAGTTTATAAATTTGGGAAAATGTATTACAAATCTCAACCGATTGACTTTTTATTAGAGGAAGAAAAACCTACCGTTGGGGGCGTTGAAGTGTATCACGTACCGGGCCACTGCCCGGGTCAAGTCTGTTTGAAAATTGACGACATTATGTTAACTGCAGATCATGTGTTGTCAAAAACGACCCCGCACCAAGCGCCGGAAAGCATTACGAACAATACGGGATTGGGTCACTATCTTGATTCATTAACAAAAATTGAGCGTGTTCCTGGCATTCGGCTTGGGCTAGGGGGGCATGAAGCGCCGATGACGGATCTTTACTGCCGTATTCAAGACATCAAAGCGTCACACGAAAAGCGGCTCAATAAAATTATAGATATTTGCGCCGAGCCACAATCCATTGCTGAAATCAGTAAGAGCTTGTTTGGGCAGGTAGAAAGCTATCATGTTTTACTGGCTCTTGAAGAAGCTGGGGCACACGTTGAATATCTCTATCAGCGGGGCGAGTTGCTAGCTGCTAACCTCGACGAAATCGAGCAAAATAGCCATCCTGTCGTTAAATACCGACGTTCTTAGCCATTTACGATTTACAATTCTGACCAATTACAAATCGTAAATCGTAAACCTAAAATATCAATGAATGAAATCGTTGAAAAACTCCTCAACTGGTGGGATCATGATCACGCGGATCTTCCTTGGCGCCAAACGAGGGATCCTTACAAAATTTGGGTGTCTGAAATTATGCTTCAGCAAACCCAAATTGTGACGGTTATTCCCTATTTTGAACGATGGATGGCCCGCTTCCCAACGGTTGGCGACCTTGCTTCAGCGCCTTTGGATGATGTGCTTAAGCATTGGGAGGGGCTAGGTTATTACAGTCGTGCTAGAAACCTGCATGCCGCTGCCCAAATGGTTGTGGAGAAGTTTGATGGCGAGCTACCCAACGACGTAGAAGGTCTCCTTTCGTTGAAAGGAATTGGTCGCTACACGGCTGGTGCTATTGCGTCAATTGCCTTCGATCTGCCCGCTCCGATCTTAGACGGTAATGTGATTCGCGTGCTAACCCGCCTAGATGATGTGGCTGAAGATAGTACACAGACGGCCACAAAGAAGGTGCTGTGGGCTCGTGCTGACGAGCTGGTTCCCAATGAACGCCCGGGTGATTTTAATCAATCGCTGATGGAGTTAGGCCAAAAAGTTTGTCTACCTAAAAAGCCTAGCTGCTTGCTTTGTCCAATTCAAGCAAGATGTCTTGCTAGACAGCGCGGGACGCAGTTGGAACGCCCCGTGCGTCCTCCACGGAAGCGAACGCCTCATTATGATGTGGTGGCGGGCATTATTTGGCGAGACAAAACGGCCGTTCTTACGCTAGATGGTGAATTTTTGATTGCCCAGCGTCCATTAGATGGCTTATTAGGTGGCTTGTGGGAATTTCCGGGTGGGAAGCTGGAAGCTGGAGAAACTTTTGAGCAGGCATTGATTCGAGAGATCAAGGAAGAGCTTGACATAAATATTGAGGCCGGTGCGTTTGAAACGGCCGTTAAGCATGCTTACACTCATTTCAAGATTACCCTTCGGGCCCATCATGCTGTTTATGCCTCAGGAACCATCCAGCATCTAGGCGTGGCCAATCACGTGTGGGTGACCTTAGACCAGCTCGATAAATATGCCTTTGCGGTGACTGATCAGCAGATTATTGCCAGTTTGAAGGAAAACGTGAAAGTGAAAAGCGAACGGTCAGAAGATGCAAAGTTGCAAGGTTACAAGGTTGCAAAGTGATACTCTGCTCATAACCACCTCAAACCATTGCCTAATCAGTCAATCACCTTGTTAAATGAAACGAAGTTGCTGTTTTGAATAAAACGACAGCTATAAACTTCGTTTCCTCGAGGTTCCGAAGCTTTTATCTAAGACGTCTTTCAATTTAGAAACTTCGGAACACTTAACGTTCTCTCACTCTATCTCTATCCTCTCGCCTCTAGCTTTAGGACCTCTTCTTTACGTCTCGTTCATTGAAAAAACAGAACCACAGGGTATCATTGTGCCCATGTCGACTGAGCAACTATCATCAAGTCGTCTTAATTCAGATGGCGTTTCAGCAGCGGCTCTCGAAACCTTTAAACGGGGCCGTGAAGCAATGCGCATACAGGAAAACCGGAAAGCGATTCGATTCTTTTCTGACGTGCTTGATTTTGAAAACTTACACAAAATCTTCCGAGCAAGAACATTAGAGTATCGTGGCTTATGCCATTGGCTTCTTAGTGAATTTGATGCAGCCGAGGCTGATTATCGTCGCTCGCTTGACACCTCAGATGATCTTGAGCAAAAAGCCCGAGCGCGAGTGCGACTCGGTGAGGTTATTGATTTTCAAGGAAATTACGACAAAGCCACTCCTATTTACTACCAAGCCTTAGAAGAAGCGACGCAGGTCCAAAACCTATTGGTGATGGGGCGTGCTCATCGTGGCTTGGGTGTGTTGAATCGTCGCCAGGGCAACACCGAAAAAGCTGTTGATCATCTTAATCAAGCCCTTGCCTCATTTCGACAGATTGGTGAGGCGCGAGAGCAAGCTCGGGTGTTAACAAGCTTAGGTAGAACTCGTCAAGCTCGTGGTGAGATTCAAAATGCGCTCGAGGCGCATGAAGAAGCCTTAAAGATATTTATTTCTTTGGAAGACCGCTGGCGTCAAATCCAAGTTTTAAATGATATTGGTGAGGCGCATCAAGCCCTCTACGATATTGAAGTTGCCAAAGATTATCATCAACAAGCGCTCAATCTGGCCAATGAAGTTGAGGCTGAATTGCTCAAGCCTGAAATTAAGCGGAACTTAGGGGTTGATCTTTTTGAGCAGGGTCAAACTGATGAAGGGATGTACTATTTACAGGCTTCATTGGATGGTGCTCGGGAAATTGGGAATCGAGAGCATGAAGCTTTATCGCTTTACAATTTAGCGCGGGCCCACATTCGGCAATCTAATTTAGAGATGGCTGATAGATTGGTGCTCATGCTCCAGAATGTGGCTGATGATCTCGATGCCGATCGATATCGAGCCTTGGCGAGTTTTGCGAAAGGGGAGCTTTTGTTTTATCAAGGGGAGCAAGAAACGGCCGTTCTTCAGCTCAATAAAGCGATGCTGGCTGCCCAAACCTCACTCGATCGGGGTGTCTTGTGGAAACTCCACGCTACCATAAGTCACGTCATCAATAACCCCGAAATAGCGGCTGTGCATCTAACCATCGCCGCTGATTTTATCCGCCAAACGGCGGAGCCTCTTCAGGATGAAGCCCTTAAACAAACCTTTGTTCAAGCCGCCCCCGTTGTGGCTGTCCTAAATGCCGCTGGTATTAACCCCGACAAGCTGTAAAATAGTTCGTCAGCTATTTACTGAAACGCTGACATACTGACATACTTAAACAGTCACTCCAAGAGGCGTATGATGTCTGAAACTGTTCATTCCATCTTCAATTGGTTTGCCGAAAGATTGCTCGATTTGGCTCGCTGGCCAGTCAATCTTGTTCGTGATTTTCCACAAAGATTAACTCGAGTTTTAATGACGCTTTACTTAGGCCTTTTTGGGATTGTGAAGTTTTTTAGACGCACAAACCAAGATAAACGATCTGAAACCAGCTTGTTTGAAGATGTTGCCTTCTGGATTCATCGTCTTCTGACTGCGCTTTTCGATTTGATAGGTGGCCCAGAGGTTGTTGAGTTCTTCCTTCGCTTAATCGCCCGTTCAACCCCTTTGACAGGTGAAGAAATCGGTAAAGTGGCTGAAGTTTTTGGCCCTCATGGCCTTCGTCTTGGTGATGTGCGTATTACTGAGGGGGGGCTGCTTGAGAATGTAATCTTCCGATTTAATGGTAATTTAGCCTTTGCCACTTGGCATACGGTTCATCTCCCTTTAACAGGTAAGCATACCCGTGAAACATGGCCGCTTGTGATGCATGAACTCACCCATGTTTATCAATATGAAAATGTCGGCTCTCGCTATTTAGGGGAAGCTATCTACATGCTGATTAAAACGAAGCGGGATTGTTATAATTACGGCCGTAAAGAGGGCCTTCAAGAAGCAATCAATGTCGGCAAACAGTACCGCAGCTATAATCGAGAACAACAAGCGATGATTGTGCAGGATTTTGTAGCTTATTGTGAAGCGGGGCGGGAGGCAGAAACGGCCGTTTATCAGCCGTTCCTCGAGCAGCTTCGAGAAAGACAACTTTGAGATGGGGTCTGGGATCGGGGATTGGAACAATTACCCGATTACCAATTACTAATTACCAGTCTCCCTAATCCCCCAATCTCCCCCTCGCCCCTCGCCTCCTTGCCCCCCAAATGACCCCTATTTGACATCTACAATTGATCTCCCTATAATACCCTCCATTGTTACACTTGCGCAGTTAGTGAGAGAAGAAGAGACTACACTATATGGAATATGAATTGTTCATATTTAGCATTTCTGCAATGAAAACA
Source organism: Chloroflexota bacterium (assembly GCA_039029915.1). GTDB lineage: Bacteria > Chloroflexota > Anaerolineae > Promineifilales > Promineifilaceae > QQUD01. The sequence continues at coordinate 1,461 of JBCCFD010000077.1, read as the reverse complement.
AAATAGAATTTTACAAGCAACCAAGACCAATTGGAGTCTCTCGGTTGCTTTTTTTGCTTTAGCAGAATCCAACAAGCGCAATTCATAAAAAACCTTTCAAGGAGGTGGTGCATCTGGGATGACCCCACGCTGATTGTAGAGTTACAGAGATAGCCCCATCTGAGGCGAAATGCTGTAAATTTCCTCTACAGTGATTTGTAAATGAAAGATTTTTGAAAAAATCCAAGAATAACTTTCATTTGCTTAGGGAATAGCAATTGTGTTTAAGCTAACTCCAAATTCAGTTCGCTATTCGCCTAACTCTTTTAAAAAAAACCCTTAAAACTATTTTTTTATTGAGGAGAAACATGAAAATGTTCAATAAACGTTGGGCTATTGGTGCCCTAGTTGTTTTGGTGGCTGCTGTTGTTTTAGCTGCATGTTCACCAGAAGTTGTTACTGAAACAGTAGAAGTTGAAGTAACACGTGTTGTTACCGAAACAGTAGAAGTTGAAGGTGAGACAGTTGAAGTAACTGTTGTTGAAACCGTTGTAGAAGAAGTTGAGGTTGTTGTAGAAGTAACTGCTGAACCAGAAGAAGAACCATCAGCACCAAAAGACCTCATTGTCTGCATGGCTCAAGAACCCCAAACCCTATACACCTATGGTAACTCAATGTTGGCTCAACGCGCAGTTCAACACGCCTTTGAAGAAAACAACTTTGAAACCAAATCTTATGGCTATCAAGCTCGTGGTATCGAAAAGATTCCTAGCTTGGCAGATGGCGATGCAGTTATCAATGTTGTAGAAGTAGCTGCTGGCGACACTGTTGTTGACGCCGCTGGTGAAGTTGTCGTCCTCGAAGATGGCATGATGATTACTAATTCTGATGGCGAAAACGTAGAATTCGCTGGCTCAGCTATGATGGAACAAATGGTTGTTGATTTCACAATGAAAGCACGCGTTTGGTCAGATGGTGTCGCTGTAACAGCTTCCGATTCAGTTTATAGCTTTAACGTAGCTGCTGACCCAGATACCCCATCTAGCAAATTCACCACCGATCGTACCGCTAGCTACGAAGCTAACGGCGACTTGGGCCTCGTTTGGACCGGTGTTCCAGGATACTTGGATTCAACATACTTCACCAACATCTGGCAACCATTGCCAGAACATCACTTGGGTGGATTCTCAGCCGCTGAACTTCTCGAAGCAGAAGAATCAAGCCGTACCCCAATTGGTGATGGTCCTTACAAGATTGACGAATGGGTTGCTGGCGATAGCATCGTACTCAGCCCGAACGAATTCTACTACGAAGGTGCTGTTCCTTTGAATAGCGTAACCTATAAATTCATCCCTGATACCAACCAATTGATTGCTCAATTGCTCTCAGGTTCTTGTGACATTGGTACCCAAGATGGTATGGGCGCTGACCAATCTCCATTCTTGATTGAAGCTGAATCAAGTGGATTGTTAACACCTTACT
>JBCCFD010000076.1:0-23495 GCA_039029915.1 Chloroflexota bacterium | reverse complement strand
GTGCTGGAGTGGGCGGCTATTCCATGAGAAACGACGGTTAACTGCACGCCGCCTTTGTGAGAATAAATAGGAATCATCGTCGTCGGTTCAGCAATAATGCCGTACTGGGGCTTATCGCTTTTGAGTCGCTCGGAATGTTCAGCTACAAACTTGGCACCGTGAAGCCCCGTCTCCTCATCGGAGGTTACAATAATGTAGATAGGTTTTTGCAGCTTTGTTGGGTCAATCTGGCTGGCCGCAACCATCGTGGCGGCCAGAGGCCCCTTCATGTCGCAACTACCACGGCCGAATAAACGGCCGTTTTTCACCACTGGGTCAAACGCGGGCCAATCATCTTCTTGTCCGGGCACGGTGTCTGAGTGTGAGCAAAGGGCTAGGCCACCTTCACCATCCCCTAATTTGGCAATGAGGTTGACTTTTAGCTCATCATTTTCATCTCGATAAGTTAAACGCTCAATGTCAAAGCCAATCTCTTCCAGCTTTTTCTGTAAAAAATCAGAAATCGCTTTGTTGCTATCTTTGCTGACGGACTGCATGCGGACAAGCGCTTGGGTGAGGGAAATAACAGGGTTCATTAGATTTACGCCTCTTCTCTAAAAATAAAATAGACGCCAGGGATACAGAGCAGGGCCACAAATACACCGATTGTGTATGTCGTTTGTAATCCAAGGCGGTCGGCTAAAAAGCCAATAAACCAAATGGTGAAAGCGCGAGTTAAGAAGTTGCTGGCTAAGAAGAAGCCATTGGCCAACGCTCGATTTTCAGAAAACTTATCTTGGACGGTGGCCAGCATAACGGCCGTTGGTGAAATCGCTGTCAATCCCAAAATGATTAATAAGGGAATGATGAGCCATTGGGGAGCGTAAATAAAGGCTAAATAAAAGAATGGGGCCACCGAAAATAGGATGTAAAGTATGCGCGCTCTGCCCACTCGGTCGCTTAAGTGGCCGGCCGTGAGCGCACCAATCACCCCCGCCCCTTCTAAGAGGGCCAGTGACCAGCCTGCAAGCGTAAAGTTGAGTCCAAACACATCCTGCATGAAAAGGGGGAGATAGGTGGTGATTGGCACTACCATAAAGGTTCGAGCAAGCAATATGAATGTGAACAGCCCCCAAATGTAGCGTAATCTAGGCCAAATCGCGGTAAGCTCAGAACGGCCGTATTTCGAAGACGGCCGTGCCGCAACATCCTTCAAGCGATAATACAAAATAACTGACGACGCCCACCCCACAAACATCAGCCGCCACGTTCCCTCAAGCATAAACCAATTGACGCCCGCCACCGCCACAATAGGACCAACCGTTCGACCTAATTCGCCGCTCGCCATGAAATAGCCCATGCCCATGCCCGTTCGCTTTCCTGATACTTGGGCCACCATTGCCGGGGCGGGCGCATGAAAGGCGGCAATACTAACCCCCGCCGCCAGCAGGAGAAAGACCAATGACAGATAAGTGGGTGCTAAACCTATTAAGCTCATCAGTGTAGCCGTTGCGGCCGGAGCGAAGATGATAAAGTAGCGCACGCTAACGCGATCTGCAATATACCCAATCAGGGGGTTTAGCAAGCTGGGCAGTTGAGTAAAAACCGCCAAGCTGCCCGTAAGGGCGTAATTGGTCAAAAACCGTTCTTGGATTAAGGGTAAAAGAGGAGATACAAAAGAGCTGTATGTGTCATGGATAAAATGTCCCCCTGCAATTGTTAAAACATCTTGTCTTTGAAAACCATCTGCTGTTTGTGAGGATGGTGGCTCGTTGGGGGGGAGCGTGGTATCGCTTGGTAAACTCATTCATGGGTTTTAGCAGTTCTTAGAAAAAGTAGCAAAATTTGCTTCTCATGTCGTCTAAGGGTATGAAATAAAGTCGATCATGCAAAAAAATATTGAAGAGGAATAATATCTATGGAAATTGTAGAAAATTTAGATGCTTGGTATGAGGCATTTGAGCAAGGCTGGTTAAAAAGCTTACGAGACGAAGGCAAAGTGGACTTTAGTCTTTACAAGCGACCTAAAAATGAAGCGGTCCCTAGCGCACCGGGTATTGATTTGAGCCAAAGTAAATTAATGCTGATTTCAACGGCTGGTGGGTATTTAAAGGATAGTCAAGAGCGGTTCGATGAGCACAGTGATTATGGAGATTATTCAGTCAGAAGCTTCTCCTCAGATACACCGTTTGACGCCATTGATTTTGCGCACACCCATTATGACAGAACAGCCGTATTTCAAGACCCACAGGTCCTGCTTCCACTCGAACATCTTCGCAACATGGTTGCAGACGGCAAAATTGGCAGCTTGTCGGATGTTGCTAGTATTTGTGGCTATCAGCCTGATGTGCGCCAAGTGGTGCGTGAGACGATTCCGCCCATCGTTGAAATGGCGAAAGCGGCCAAGATTGACGGCGCGCTTCTGGTTCCCGCCTGACCGCTTTGTATTCAGTCCGGTGGACTGATTGCACGTGCTCTTGAAATGGAAGGGATTCCCACCACAATTACAAGCTGGGGTGGCCAAATTCGATTAACAAACGCGCCTCGCGCGACGCTTTCTCAGCTAAATCGAGGGGCAACGCTGGGCAATCCAGGCGATGCTGCTCAACAGCTTCGCGTTCTCAACGCAACGCTCGACCTGCTTGCCAAAGACGCCCCTGTTGACATTATTCGTTTGGATGAAAAACCCGAGTAATTGCGTAAGTTTTAGGTAATATCTATAAAAAGTAAAAAAGAGCTAATTAAAAAGCGAATGTTTATCTAAACGCTTTTTAATTAGCTCTCTGTTTTTTTATTGAGTGGGAGTCCAAGAGATGTCCCTTATAAACACCCTCTAGCTCTACACTCTAGCTCAAATTAGCTCTCGCTAACCGTCACCTTAACCATCTTGTCGCCTTGTTTAATCGCATTAACAATATCCATCCCGCTGGTCACTTTGCCAAAAACGGTGTGACGGCCGTCTAGGTGAGGTTGGGGTGAATGGGTAACGAAAAACTGGCTACCGTTTGTGCCAGGGCCAGCGTTGGCCATGGACAAGAAGCCCGTGCCGTGCTTATGTGGATTGCCCGCAAACTCATCTTGGAAGCGATAGCCTGGACCCCCACGACCTGTCCCAGTTGGATCACCACCTTGAATGACAAAATTTGGGATGACGCGGTGGAACACAACGCCATCATAAAATTCTTCGCGAATTAAAAACACGAAATTATTAACTGTGATAGGCGCAGCCATTGCATAAAGTTCAATTTCAATGGTGCCTTTGCTGGTTTCCATCGTGACGTTGTAATTTTTCTTAACGTCAATTTGCATGTCGGGCTTTTTATCCCATTGTTTAGACATGAGATCTCCTTGTTTTTAACTTGTAAATTTGTTCGTTTGTGAGTTTTTAGCATTTCAGCACTTTGAGTAATAAGCTGACCGGCTGATTTGCTCACATGCTGACTAGCTGAGATGCTAATTATACCACCGAGGGAAAAAAAGTGGCCCATCAGGGAAAAGGAGGAAACCTGATGGGCCGACAGCTGGAGGAGGAGGAGAAGGATGCAATGCGGCCATTCGGGGTTCTGACCCCCAATTTCTGCCCTAGTGGTCGGCGTACCGACAGTAGTTCCAAGCTAGGCCAAGTGTTTTAATTTTTTGAAGAAGAGTGATTGTAAAAACGAAATGTGCAGTTGAAAATATATTTACGTTTGTTTTTACTTTGTAAATCACACATCATTGGCTTGCTTTACATCAATAGTTTCTGTGTGATTTATGATGCTTGCTCTCTTGTTCAATAAACTCAGAATACGGCATTTCTCTGAGGGTTTCCATAAATGAGTCGTGAAGCAAGAGAAATATCGCGTGAACGGGGGTAGTACTTTGGTTTGGAGTTAGGGATTGGGGACTGGTGCTTGGGGGCTAGTTAATTTTTGGCTGCAGCAATCACCTTTTCTCGTTTTAGCTCTAGCTTGAGACAGATTGCTGAACACTAGCATGCACTACTCTCATCTTTATTAGTCTAGTGATAGATCAATTTCTGGTTCTGGTTCTGCATCAGCAAGCCGAGTGAACACGAATATTAACGGAGCATAGTAGGTAATCCACAGCGTTAGTAAAGTGTATCGAATAGCGCGAAGTGGAATGGCAACGGCGTATGGCTCATCGGGAAAGATGGCGCCTAAGCCTGCCCAGATACTACCTGCCACAGCGATGCCAATGATGTAGCGGAGGGTGCGTTTCCAAATGGGGCCGTCCACTTTGAATCGAACGCGGCTTTTTTCAAAGATAAGACCAATGCCCGTGCCAAGAAGAGAGCTAACGGCTGTCGTTATTGACTCAATGCTCTCTTTTTCAGCCTCTTCAAAAAAGTCTGCCCAAGGAGCGTTTTGGTTTGGCTCCCCAATAAGGAAGAGAACGGCCGTATAAATACCTGCCAATAGTAAAGGAAGTATAACGGCAAACATTAATCGGTAGCCTAATATCCGTTTTGTAAAAAGCTTGTGGGCGAAATAGAGCCAAAGATAGTACCCAACCAAAACAAGAACACCCAAAATAAACCCTAATAAAACATCATGTACAAAATGCAGCCCAAGATATACTCGGCTGATCATCATGAGGGCAATAAATAGGATTGCGACCCACCATACCCAGGTTTTTCTGAGCTTGGTGGCAAAAAATAGGGCAATAAACGTGGCGTTTTGAGAGTGCCCGCTAGGCACGCCGTAGCTTGGTGATTCTCCAGACACCCGTAATGTTTCATCTAGCCAAAACGGGCGCGGCTGCCGAAAGGTGTGTTTGCCTAATAAATTAACAAATGTTGAGATTAAAAAAACGTAGGAAAGGTGACGGCCGTATTCTTTATGGAGACACCAATAAATAAGCGGTAGAAAAAGCAAGTAGGAAATCTCATTTCCCAAAATGCTGATGCCATCAAAGAAACCTGCTAAAAATGGAAATGCGTCTTGTAAATATCGGCTGGCTTCTAAACCAAAGTCAATTAGGGCGTCCATGTGCTGTCGCTTGTTTAGTTTGGAAAACGTATTAGTGTAAAATATACATAGGCAATCAAAAAGGGTGCCTGCTATTTTCTAAAATCTTACATCGGTCATTCTATTTGTGAGTAAAATCTGAGATTTACGAAAAAAAAGAGCCATTTTACAATTTTTTTACAACAATTAATTATGATTCCGCCACTGCTGTTTTGACAATTAACTCAATAAGCTTGGACTGCAAGATGTGTGTCGAAACTCAGCGTTCCGTAAATCAATGAAACGATACATTTATTTTCTCGGAACATTGGATAGAAGAAACGGTGCGAGTAACGGCCGTTTACTTTCGCCAAAATCATTAAAATTTGAAATAAATACTCCGTTCCATAATCAATAATCAAAATCCCTAAAGTAGGAGTATTTGAAAACTTTGGTAACAAAGTAATAAATGCAATCTCTTCCCATAACTAGTGTATCTGGGATAATCAAATATCGCTAGCAGATTTAATCGAGAGATTGCTGGAGGCAATCAAATGACACGAATATTAGCAATTGAAGACGAAGAGCGAATTCGTCAATTTTTACAGCGGGGTCTAAGTTTTGAAGGGTATCGTGTAGATACCGCCGCTGATGGGCAACTTGGTTTAGAGTTGGCTCGTGAGAATCCACCTGATCTGGTCTTGCTTGACCTAATGCTCCCCGGCATGGATGGGTTGGAAGTTTGCCGTCGTATTCGGGCTGTCAGCGACGTGCCTATCTTAATGTTAACTGCTAAAGAAACCATTGAAGACCGTGTCACCGGTTTAGACGCTGGTGCAGATGATTATTTGGTTAAGCCATTTGCTTTTGATGAACTCATGGCTCGCGTTCGTGCTTTATTGCGCCGCTCGCAACCGTCACAGCCTCAAATTTTCCGTTTTGCTGATCTAGAGCTAGACACCGGTACCCGTCAAGGTCGTCGAGGTGGAGAAATTTTTGACCTAACTGCGAAAGAGTATGAATTGCTTGAACTCTTTATGCGCCACCCACGCCAAGTCATGACTCGTGATCTCATCTTTGATCGGGTTTGGAATTATGATTTTGGTGGTGAAAGTAATATCATTGAGGTTTATGTTCGATATTTGAGACAGAAAACAGAAAAAGGTGGCATGTCTCGTTTGATTCATACCGTTCGAGGCATTGGTTACGTTTTGCGCGAAGAGTCGTAAATTTGTCTATACAAAATCGGTTACTGGTTGTTTATACGAGTATTTTCATGGTTGCATTCGTTTTGTTTGCAACCATTGTTTACTCCCTGCCGCGTAGCCGAATTGTTTCCCAAATTGATAGTGACCTTGAGGCGTTGGCTACCGAGGTTCTTGTTGGTCCCTTTGAACGAACGCCTGATGGCACTATTCTTTTTGACCTTCCCCCTGAATTCAACAATTTAGAAACCGCTTCAACGTTTTTCATGTTTGTTAGCGAAGATCAAGAAACGATCTTGATTACTTCAGCTAATACGCGTGGATTTGACGGCATTTTTGATCCTCAAGGGTTTTCAAGTGAACCCGTTTACAATCAAGTTGAGCAGGGCGGTACAACGCTTCGCGTATTGACTGTGCCCTTCGTGGAAGCAGATACCGGCTTAAACACGGCGGCTATTGGCTATATTCAAATTGCTCGTTTGGTGGATAGCGTTGAAATATTCAACCGCTCACTGGTGATTGCCCTCTTCTTTGGGTTTGCTGCTGCCATTGCCTCCTTATTTGTCGCTGTTCTGTTAACCCCAGGTTCGTTTAAGCCTCTTGAAGATATTGCCAACGTAGCGCGGCAAATTACGAACGCAGATGATTTAAGTCGTCGCGTACCGGATACAGGTCGAACGGATGAAATTGGCGTTTTAACCCGGTCGATTAATCAGACGCTTGAACGATTAGAGCGGCTTTTTCAAACGCAACAGCGCCTGCTGGCTGATGTGTCTCATGAATTAAGAACGCCTCTGACGACGATTCGTGGCAATATTGATTTGATGCGTCGGATGGGTAATGGTGACCCAGAATCGATGGATATCATTCAGGAAGAGGTTGAGCGAATGACTCGCCTTGTGGGTGATTTGCTCTTGCTGGCACGGGCGGATGCCGGTGGTTTGCCGCTGGCAAAGTCAAAAGTAGAGCTTGATTCGCTTATTTTTGAAGTGTATCGGCAGGCAGAAATTATTGGTAAGGGGCGCGTTTCGGTGACGTTAACGGCCGTTGATCCCGTTTGGGTTCAAGGTGATACCGATCGCCTTAAACAACTCCTGTTAAATTTAATTACCAACGCTATTAAATATACAGGGGTAGGTGGCAGCGTGAGCCTTAGCTTAGCCCATAGTGACGACTGGGCCGTTGTCGAAGTATCTGACACAGGGATCGGTATTCCGCCCGAAGATATTCCTTTTATTTTTGATCGATTTTACCGTGTTGATAAAGCGAGAAGTCGAGGATTAGGGGGAACAGGGCTTGGTTTATCTATTGTTAAGTGGATAGCTCAGGCGCATGGGGGAGATGTGACCGTTTCTAGTATTGTCGGGGAAGGCACAACCTTTATCTTATCGTTGCCTGCATTAAAGGATGAGGAGTTAACACTCGCAGAAGCGAAGGAGACCATGAATGAGGATACGCCGACGCGCTCCCCATTTATTACTTTAAGCGCCCCCCTTCGCCGCCTACGGGAAGAGTCAAGAGAAGAGTAAATACTTCGTTTATCTAGAGCGACGAACAAGTAAGAAAATACCTAGACCAATGACTAGCACGGGCCAGAAAAAACCGCTCGCCAAAATGCCCAATTCTGATAATAGGAAAAACCCGCCAAGCATGATAAAGACAATACCCACCGTGCTTGGGTTACCAATTTGACCGACGCTGTCAGATACCGTGTTTCCCATATCTTCAAAATTATCACTCAAAATGTCTGTGCCGCTTCGGGTCGCATTTGATTCTGATGGCATAATGAACCATAGAATTAAATAAATAGGGAAACCGATCCCACTAGCAAATAATAAAATGACAAATAACCCTCGGACAATGACCGGATCGATATTGACATAATCGCTAATTCCGGCGCAAACGCCTGCTATAAATTTGTCGTCTTCACTTCTTGATAATCGTTGTTCGTTCATGGCTCCAGCCTTGTTAAAGTAGATCCCATTGAGCCGTAAAAATTTTTAATATCTCTTGCGACCTACTTAATGTATGAAAATTTTATTGAATCTAAACTCCAATACGGTGCAAAGTTGTGAAAGTTGCACATAAATAATTAGTTAATATTTGTACCGTATTTCGCATAGAATGTCAGCATCTCAGTTGAATTTAATGTTTTTCGCTATACTCTGCCTCCACTTTCCTAAATTATTTTGGGTGTGGTAAAGTATGGGCAGAAGTTCTTTATGAACAAATGGAAACAAACTGTTGCTCGATGGGTGAAACGGCCGTTTTTACAAAGGCTAATGATTTTTATGGTACACCTAATCGTACCCAAACAGCGAATTGGTGTTGGCTTGGTTGTTTTTAATGAAGATGATCAGGTTCTTTTGCTAAAGCACGTTTATCATCCAAACGCACCGTGGGGATTGCCCGGGGGCTGGTTAGCACGGCATGAATCACCTGAACAATGTGCTCTGAGAGAACTTCGGGAAGAGACAGGTTTAACGGCCGTTATTGGCCCTCCAATTCAAACCTCATACGAAAGCAATGGTCCTCACCACATTGGGATATCCTATTTAGGTTGGGATAATGGCGGCACTTTACAACTAAGTCATGAGATTTTAGAAGCACAGTGGGTAGCGATGGACACGCTTCCACAAATGTTTCCTTTTACGCACCACGCAATTGAAAAGGGATATCAACTCCATCAATTGCTAAAGCATCAAAACCGTTAGGCTCTCAGGAGCTTTGACGATAATGCAGGGATGTGCAGCTTTTGGCTGATAGCCATCGCGCTAACAGGCTGAACGCTATTCATAGGAGAAACTGGGCAAAAATGAATAGAAGAACATCACCAGGAATTGGCCAATGGTTGTCAGTGGCTGTCTTGGCGTCGACCACCATTTTTTTGCTGTTTAAATTATCACAATACGCTACGTTTACGGGCGCTTATCCCACTGGTTTAACGGTGGCTGGTGTTGATATTGGGGGATTAACTCGTGAACAGGCTCGTGAGGTACTCACAAACCAATATATCAATGCACCAATAACGATTTTTCACGGCGAACAAAGTTTTCCGATTAGCCCAACCGAAGCCGAATTTCAGCTTGATTTTGATACGATGCTGAGTCAGGCTGATTATGAACGAACAAGCCAAGATTTTTGGGCTGGTTTTTGGGGATTTCTTTGGGGCCAGCCTATAGAAGTGAATCCTGTTCCTATTGTGGCAACGCACAATCGGGAAGAGCTGATTGATGTGATTGGGCAGATTTCGGCCCAGCTCGATCGCCGAGCACAGCCGCCACAACCGGTCCCGGGCACGTTAAGCTTTCAATATGGGGAGGCCGGCACCTTAACCAATATTGAAGCCAGTCTTGATGATGTAGAAAACGCACTTTATCGTCCCACCGTGCGTAATGCGTATTTGGTTGTTCAGCCTCGTTTGCCTGAACGCCCTGAAATCAACTTGCTCACCCGATTACTTGTCAATCGGATGCAAGATTTTGAATCAACGACGGGCGGTACAGGGAGCTTGTATATCAATGATTTGGCTTCCGCAGATGAAATTAGCATCAATGGGGATGTGCCAATGTCGGGGATCGATTTAATGAAGGTGCCCATTGTGCTTGAAGTGTTTCGGACCTTGGATCGGCCGTTAACCCTTTCACAGGGCAATCTGATTTCTAATACCTTGGTGATTCAAACTGAAAACTTCAGCGCCAACGAACTGCTTAATTTAGTGGCTGGTCAAGATGATCCCTATTTGGGTGCTCAGCTTGTGACGGATTCCATGCAGCGGTTGGGCTTGCGCAATACTTTTATTGTGGCCCCCTATGATAGTGAGCCGCGCCCGGGCGTTGTTATCCCTCAAACGGCCGTTTCTCTTGACGAAAACGGCGAGCCCATTAGCTATCCCACCAATCCTAATCCCTACATTCAAACAACTGCTGAGGATGTGGGTGCCCTGATGACGATGATTTATTATTGCGCTCAGGGGCAAGGGGGGACGCTGATGGCCGTTTATGGCGAGCAATTAACCCAGACGGAGTGCGCCACTATTTTGGCCTACATGCGCGAAAATCAGATAGGGTCGCTTATTGAGGAAGGGGTGCCGCTAGGAACGGCCGTTGCTCATCGGCACGGCTGGGTCAGCGATACGCACGGAGATGCAGGTATTGTCTTCACGCCCGGTGGCGACTATGTCATCGTTGAAATCCTTTATAAACCAGATTGGTTAGAGTGGGAATTAAGTTCACCACTGCTGGCTGATCTTTCGAGAGCAACCTATAACTACTTTAACTTTGATAATCCGTACTTAGGAGATTCAAGTACGAATTAGGGATAGTTTATTGGGGCTTTGAACATTAGAGATTAGTGCCTGAGCGATTGATAAGTTCAATACAAACTCAAACCATAATCTCCAAATTAACCAATAAACTAAGCCAAAAGTGAAACTATGCTACGTTCAGTTCAACGCTTACTTTTCTGGTTACTATTTCTAATTGGCCTGCTCTTTCTGCTTTATCAGGCTTTTATTTATCTACAGCTACGTACCCTTATGCCAACCGGCTACTCCTTGGCGGGTGTTGACGTATCTGGCATGAGTGAAGATGAAGCGCGTGCGGCATTAACCGAACAATATTTTTCCCCTTTCTTTGTTCAACACCCTGAAGAGCAAGTCTCTATTAACCCAGCAGATGTTGGTTTTGTTATTGATATTGATGGCATGCTGGCTCGCGCCCGTGAGGAAAAAGAGGCGCAAAATTTTTGGGTAGGGTTTGGCTCTTTTCTACTCGATCAACCTTTTGAACCTGTCCAAATTGAACTTCGAGCCTCGCATGAGTCTGAGCTATTAATTGAGCAACTGCAGCTGGTGGCCGACATTTTAGACACACCGCCTGAGCCAGCTAAACTAGCACCAGCAGAAGGTGAGTACGAAGAAGGTAAGTCGGGGTATGTCACCGATGTGCAGGCTAGTGTGCCGGTCGTGGAGCAAATTCTTTACCAACCGACCGATCGCGTCGTGGAGCTTGTTGTTAATGAACAGGCCGCGCCTGAGTTTGGCATTGAGCTTTTAGCGGCTAATTTGGAACAGGAACTAAAAACCTTCAACGGCATCGGCTCTATTTTTGTGATGGATTTACAAACGGGTGAAGAAGTCAGTATCAATGGGGATGTGGCTCTGTCTGGGTTGAGTATTTTGAAAATTGGCATCTTTATTGAAACGTTTCGCGTTCTTGACCTGCCCATTAGTGATGAGGTGGAGCAGCTGATGTTTGAAACGGCCGTTCTCTCTTCCAACTATGGTGCTAATCTTTTGCTCCACGAGATTGCTGGAAGCAACAACACCTACGAAGGTGCTTCTATTTATACTGATTCAATGCAGCGTTTGGGGCTGGTGAATACCTTTATGGCCATTCCATATGATGCACCCATCGTTTCTACACGACCTAGCACCTATGAAACGCCAGCGAACTCCGTCACTAATTTGATCACCTTTCCCGATCCCTCTAGGCAAACAACGGCGGAAGATATGGGATCGCTTCTGGCTATTCTTTACCATTGCGCCAACGGGGGCGGTGCGCTTTTAGCCCTGTACCCCGATGAATTTACACCCCAAGAGTGTCAAGCGATCCTCGACCTAATGGTGCAAAATATTGAAGGAAATTTGATTCGCTTTGGTGTACCTGAAGAAATCCCAGTTTCGCATAAGCACGGTTGGGGAGATAATATTACCCACGGTGATGCCGGTATTGTTTTTTCACCCGGTGGTGATTATGTCGTCGTGCTTTATCTTCACGATCCGGAAACAGACTTTCTCATCTCAGACTATAGCTTTCCGATTATGTGGGAGCTGTCTCGCATTATTTACAACTACTTCAACTTTGATAATCCAAATCTAGAAGATCCAGTTGTGAGAGCAGAGCGGGAAGCTCGGGCTAACGGGACATTTATTGAGCCAAATGCCACGCCAACCGCTGAGCCCGTTGATGAAACGAGCGGCAATTAAACGAACGACAAAAGACCTGTCCTTTATTACCCTGAAGAGGTTGAATATCCCGCCACTTTGGGCCAGAAAAAATTCGTTTATTTTTGGTTACCCCATCTGTTTGCAGCGGGGTAGTTTATTCCCTTCTGTAGCGTAATTTAAACTTAACACGAAGCTGGTCGCCCACCTGAATTTGTTCCTTTTGGCGAATTTTTTTAGGAAGGGCAATAAAATGGGAGCCATCTCCCTTGGGAAGAAGGGACGTTTTCCAAGAGCTTTGCCCCACATTTGCCGTTATAGCGACCAAACCGCGTTCCTCAAATGGTTTGAATAGATCACTGTAGTTTAGGGGAGATTGAATATAGACCCATCCACCTTCCTGCGGGAAGATCTCGACAATGCCATCGATTACATAATTATCAACTGGTAACATACGCATATTATAGGAGAAAAATATGAATTATCGACGATTAGGACGAACAGGTTTAAAGGTGTCTGACATTTGCTTAGGCACGATGCAGTTTGGTTGGACAGCGGATGAGCCAACCTCGTTTGAAATTATGAACAAGGCGGTTGAATTGGGCTGCAACTTCTTTGACACGGCCGATATTTATTCACGCTGGGTAGAAGGCAATCCAGGGGGCGTGAGCGAAGAAATCATTGGCAATTGGTTTCAAAAAAGCGGCGTTAAACGTCAAGATATCGTGCTGGCTACCAAGGCTCGTGGACCAATGGGCGATGGCCCAAATGATCAAGGCCTGTCGCGCCAGCATCTGCTCAATGCGATAGAGGATAGCTTAGAGCGATTGCAGACCGATTACATTGACCTGTACCAAGTTCATGCTCCCGATTCAGAAACGCCAATTGAGGAGACTATGGAAACATTGAACGATCTGGTGCGGCGCGGTGTGGTTCGTTACATTGGGTGTTCCAATTTTCCCGCCTGGCTGTTGACCAAGTCACTCTGGGTTAGTGATGTGAAAAATTTGGCGCGTTTCGACAGCCTGCAGCCGCATTACAACATGGTACATCGGGCGGAATTCGAACGGGAGCTGATGCCGCTTTGCCTTGATCAAGGGGTTGGCGTGATTCCCTATAGCCCGCTGGCTGGTGGCTTCTTAACGGGTAAATACCGTCGAGACAGCGAGGTGCCTAATTCAGCGCGGGCGGGACGCATTCAAGAACGATATATGAATGAACAAGGATTTGCGGCCGTTGAAACCCTTGAAGCGATGGGTAAAGAACATGATGCCACTGTGGCGCAAATGGCCATCGCTTGGAATTTAGCAAATCCAGCTGTGAGCTCAGCCATCATTGGGGCCAATAGCGTGGCTCAGCTAGAAGATACGATGAAAGGGGCCGAAATCAGCCTGAGCGAAGCGGAAAAAGCGGAATTAGATAAAGTAACGGCCTGGACATAAATCTTTAGGATTTACGAACCCTGAGTGTCTTGGGCCTTTTGAGGTGCAATCAGGGACTTCGTTTCACTTAATTTGGAAGGTTTATGAAAATAAAAAAACAGGTTCCTTTTCTTTTCCTCAGCAGTCTATTGATTGCGATTATTTTAAGCATCAGTGTCCTGACACTGTGGGCAAAGGATGATGGTGGGTCAGATAGCTTGACGTATCTTCCCGTCATCCTCAACCCGATGGCCACCGCAACACCGACGCCAATAATTGGCCCAGAGTGGCTCGAATATCTAAATGGCTTTCGGGCTGCGTCAGGGCTATCTAGCTTGACAGAAGAGTCCGCTTGGTCTGAAGGTGGGCAGCTACACGGCCGTTATATGGTGAAAAACGACGTCGTTACTCACAATGAAGACCCTGCCAATGAGTGGTATACGGTTGAAGGTGCAGAAGCAGCTGATCACGGCAATATTTACGTGAGCGCCTCAAGTAGTGCCACCTTTGAGCAGGCGATGGATTGGTGGCTTCGGGCGCCTTTTCATGCCGTGCCCTTACTTGACCCAGAGCTACAGCGGACGGGGTTTGGGATCTATAACGAAACGGCCGTTTCCCTAAACGGCTTCGATTGGCAAATGGGGGCCACCGTTGACGTTGAGCGAGGGCGAGATGGCCTGCCAGCCGGTGTGACCTTCCCAATTTTTTATCCAGCGAATAACGGCACCACCTCCTTTACTCAATTTGCTGGGAATGAATATCCCGACCCGTTAAGCGGTTGCAGCGGCTATATGGAGCCGGTTGGTTCTCCGCTCATTATTCAGCTCGGCAATGGGAATAGCCTTGTGAATGTGACCGGCAGCCGTTTGCAAGAAAATGGCATTGATGTAGATTTTTGTCTGATTGATGAAAACAGTTATGTCAACAGCGACAGTTTTGAGCAAAGCATAGGTCGAGTCATCCTTGATTTACGAGATGCGGTTGTGCTCTTGCCTCGCAACCCTTTGCAGGATGGGGCCACGTATTTCGCAGAAGTGACCAACGATGGGACAACGCATAGCTGGCAGTTTACAGTTTTGAATAATCAAAAAACGGGGCCGACTGGATTTGGTGGGGCACCTTAGCAGCGTGTTGCCAAAGTATTGGAGATAGTTGAACGAGACATCATAAGTTTTTTTAAGACTTACGATGTCTTTATTAATTACGCTTCTTTTTGACGATTTTTTCTTATCTGAATAAATGACATCACGCTAACGTAAACCAAGAAGCCGCACAGCACCAGCATGACCAGCCGCGAAATAATTGAAGCCGCGCTGGCTGAGCCGCTGAATAGATCTGGGATGACATTGAGGGAGCCTAAAGCACCCAGCACCGCGAGAACGGCCACAATGTGCATCATGACTTTTAAGCGGGCTGGATTGAGCGCCAATGCGCCACAGGCAGCAAGCAAAATGCCAAAAAATGCTGGAATCCAGGCGGTAATGCTGGATGTTCCCGTTACGATAACGCTGATAAGTGCTACCACAATTAAGATGACGCCGACGCCAATTGAAATTTGGGGTTCTTTACCAATCATATTTTTTCCTTTCCTTGAGAACGGAAATGTTTATTGTGGACTTCCCAAACTTGGTTTCCGTTCACGTAACTCCTTTTTTCTATGATCTTTTTATATCAGTCATTCTAAAAATTTTACTAAGCTGAGAGCGCATTACTCTCTACTTCCCACACAAGTAAATCACAAAATAGCCTAATGATCTATTGCGATAATAAAAATAATAATTGACCGTGGTTAATATTGGGGTACTTTTGAGAGGTTAGGCAATTCGATGGGAAATAAGGAGGGTAATGTCGTCAAATTGAGGGGCATTACCGACAAAGCCTTGGATGGCAGTTAAAATAGCGGCTTCAATTTCAGGTGCCGTACGGCCGTTTTTCATGCCATCTTCAACTAGTTTAATAAGCTGTTGTTCTCCAAACTCATCTTGCAGGGCATCTTGGGCCTCGGTAACGCCATCTGTGTAAACAACGAGCACGTCACCTTGAGCAAACTCAACGCTGTTCCGCTTCCACTGCATCCCTTCAAACATCCCCAGCGGAATACCGGTATTGCCAAGCGATTGAACGGCCGTATTTGGGCTGAACAAAAAGGCCGGATTGTGCCCCGCATTGGCATAAACCATGTGATGTTTGACTGGGTCAAGGATGCCAAGAAACACCGTCACAAACTGATCAGACTTGGTATCGATGAGAATGCGCTCATTGGCGAGCTGCAGAGCAAGTTCGGGGTGGTCTGGATGGGCCATGGCGTAGGTGCGAATAAGCGTGCGGCTTAAGGCCATGTACAGAGCAGCTCCAGTACCTTTATCAGCCACATCGGCCACAATAATAGCTAAACGGCCGTTTTCCAATGCCACAAAATCATAAAAATCCCCCGATGTTTGTCGAGCGGCAACCAATTTAGCAGTCAATTCCCAACCGTCTAGATCGGGTATGGTGTCCGGCAGAAAGCTGTTTTGGATTTGCCCTGCAATCTCTAGCTCTCGACTCATACGAACATTGGCTAATGTTTGCTCATAGGTACTCAATCTTTGAATTGCAGAAGAAATTTGGCCTGCCAGCGACTGTAAAGCCGGTAGAAAATCAAACACATCCCCAAAGTCTTCTCGCTTGGCAACGTAAATCCCGCCTAAGATAGATTGGTCCTCTGTTTTGATAGGGACCGCTAAGCCTTTACGGTACCGTCTACCGGCAACCTCATGAGGTAGTTGCAGATTGTTCATCTCAAACGGCGCATTGTCACCCCCATCGTTTACCCATTTCATTGCTTCATCAAGTCGCGGTAGCGTGACTTGGTTAGAATTCGAGTAAATAATCTCATCGTCACGCCAAACGGCTAGGATAGCTCGGCTAAACATGCCTGGTAAATACGTTTGGAGAAGGTCAGGCAAAACGTCATGGTCTAATGGCGCATCTATAATGGCATGGCCTAGCTCTTCCAAAATGGCCAATTCGCGCGATCTTTGCTGGCTCTTAGAAACGGCATTGCTTAGACGGTAAGCCAACAGGCTGGCACCGTATATGCCCAACATTAGAAAAAGGAAGATGCCTAAGCCATGTATTGTAAATATGCCAGCCGCTAGAATGCCAAATGGCGTGGCGACGCTGGATATATTGATGCTGACAAACAAAAATATAAAAAAATGCCACTGAGTCTGGGTAATATCTTGTTCATAGGCACGTATCACCCTAGAGACCCGAGTGCTGAATGGAATTAAAAAGAGCGTTTGCAGAATTGTAGAGACCAAGAAAGCAACAAAAGCGGGCCAGATTGCCTGCCACATCAGGCTGTTTAGCGGTATTGAACCGCCGAGCCTTTCATACACAAAAATAGCAACTAAGCCGTTGACCGTGAGAATACCGGTCTGTTGCATGGTGTGAGACAGTTTTGACCAACGAAGATCAGATGTGGTTTCATGCCAAAATTCCCAACCGTCCTCAAGCCACGTTATGAGCAAAAATACCCAAATGACCGTGGGGCCTAAAATCAGAATGGCCGCAAATTCAACAAAAGGTGATAAATTGCCGCTTGCTGAGGCGGCAGCTTCGCGGGTTATGGACATCTCTAGTTGAAACGTGGTGCGATTGAAGAGGATGAGTAAAAGGGCAAACAGAAGAAATGTGGGCCAATCTCTCCCAAAAGTGACCCCTTCCGTTTTAAAGATTAACCAGATGATGCCAATGAGCGCCGAGGGGGCTGTGGCAATAAAAATGCTCATGTCGAGCAAAGGACCAGCCCGGAGAAGACCTGATCGCTTTTGCAATTCAGGTCGAATTTTTAACGCGATGGCATCTACCCAATCTTCTTTCATAGGTGCTTAAGTAATCTGGAAAAACTGTTGTTTTTCTTTCTAATACATCATTTTTTGTCGTTAAGTACAGTCTACATTTTGATGGATACGAATTGATTTGAGCTGTACTTCAAGGCAAACAAAAATAGAACAACAGATTTTTTATCTTTCAAATTTATATTGTTTGCACTTAATCACAAAAATTATACCTATGAATCTAAGTTTCCCTAAAAAATAGGGTAAAGGCTGGTTTCAAAAACAGTGGTAAAAAATTTACCGCTGTCAGCAGTTTGTGTCCTCAGTTATTGCTGTTATGGTTAAAGGTTAGGGGGCGAAAGCAATTGGAATGATTTTGGGTGGTTGGAATTGAATCAGGGCATCCAAGCTCACATCAAATTGGGGGGTGTCTAGCCAAACGGCCGTATTTGAATTGACGTCGATCATTTGCAGCCCGACTTTGTTTTGGTGAACGGCCGTGTAAACAAGCTGTTCTGAATTGAGCCAAATTGGTGCCTTAGAACCCGGCCCTAAATATTGCTTTTCACCATTTTCGATGTTGATAAGCCGAACGCCGCTTTCAAACGGACTGCCTGTAAACGGTTCTAATGCAACCCATTTCCCATCGGGAGACCAGTTAGTATTGTGAAGAAAGATAGCATCTCCCGGAACTGGACGAAACGGGTGCAGGAACTCGATACGCTTTGCGGTGAGATCAAACAGGTAAAACCCATAAGGATTGTTTGAACTACCGTGAACCCCAACAAGCATATTGCCATCAGGAGAAAGCGTTGGTTGTAAAACAAAGCCTTCCTCCGTGAAATCAGTGATGGGGGTTTTATGAAAGACGTTATCCTGCCAAATCATAAATTCTTGATTTGCTAACGAGAAAAATGCAATCTGTTTTTGTGGTGATGCAGTCACATTGGCATAAGGTGAGTGGTCAGAGCCTTCTAGCACTGTGAATTGACGAGAAGGCACGTCTAAGAGGACGATGTTGCCGATGGTCATTTGCCCGATTGGCCCTTCACGCGTGAGGCGTAAAACGGCCGTTTCATCATCTAGCCACAAAACCTGCTCAACCCCGGCCATAAGGTTTCCGGGTAGGGAGAGCGTTTCAATTGTGTTAGCACTTAAATCGATAAGCTCAATCTGGACGCTATTCCAATCTGCTTCTAAAGCAACCGTTTGGCTTGGGTTCAGGGTGGCCCTCTGTGTTCGCGTCAAAATCGCGAGAGGAAGCCCACCTGTTGTCTTCCAATAAGTCACCCCATTTTCACGAACAGAATACGTTAAACCCTCGACCGATGGTTGAGTTTCAAGCGCAATCTCGCTCGTAAAGTTGTCATAAACAAACACCAGTCCACCCAGCGAATTGGCTCCATCTTGATTGAGCACATAAATAAGGCCAAGCAGGTCTTCATTTGCACCCCAGCCTGAAGAGCCTACGACAGTGACTTGTTCACTTTCCTCAGGAAACAGGGCGGCGGGCCTGAGCGAAGGAGCTAAATTGTCTGCATCAATCTCAAACTGTCGAATGTTGGAGTCTGTCGCGGGAAGGGTTTGAAAGATGAGCCCCCAGAACACATTGTTGGTTTGATTCATTTGGATCAAAGCGGGATATTGTCCCAAAATGAAGGGCTCATTGGAAAGACGTAGGCGATTTTCGTAATCATAACTGTTCACCACCTGTAGAAACCCGTCTACAAATGCTTCAACCGCTGGTTCTGGAGGTGGGGATGGCGTAGATGTTGCCGTTGCGGCTATTGTGACGTGTATGGTTGGTGTAAGAAGATGGGTTTGAGTGGTTGTCGGTTCAATGGTGGCTGAACTGATTGGTGCTGAGCGAGAAACTGCCGTGTTTTCAACCGAATCACTTAGACAACCAGCACTTAATATCAAAACGATTCCAATTAAACTTAAACAAATAACTCTCATCGTTCACCTCCCAATTACAGTATCGGATTTTGGCCAAGTTGCCTTCACCGTAGCAAAACGAAACCCCCACGTTTCCCTCACCCCGTACCCAACACCTGACACCTGATATCCTCCCTTCACCTCGACAATCTACCCTGAAAAAAATACAATCCCCCAATGAGCAATGACCAACCCCCAACCACCGAGCCCCAATCCCCATTTTCAAGATACCGCGACATCATTCCAGACTGGGAGCAGTTTCAAGAGGTGATTAAACGGCCGTTGGCCACCACCATCTGGGCCAATCCGCTTAAAACGACTCCTGAAGCACTCTCCGCCAAGCTAACCGCGGCCAATGTGCCTCACGAACCTATTAGTTGGTATCCCGGTGGGTTTCGATTGCCAGCCAATTTTAAGCCCGGTTTGCGCTGGGAATATTTAGCCGGACTGTATCAAGTTCAAGAAGAAATCGCGCTGCTGCCTGTGCTCATGATGAACATTGAAGCCGATGATCGTGTTCTTGATATGTGTGCTGCACCGGGCAACAAGACGGCTCAACTCTCTGTAGCGCTCAACAATAAGGGCACCGTTGTGGCCAACGATCGAAACGTGGGGCGTATGCGCGCCGCTAGCCAAACGCTTAACCGTTTGGGGCTGCTCAATATCACCACCACCACCGTCGATGCCGCTAACTATTCCAAACATGCTGGACAGTTTGACAAAGTGCTGGCTGACGTGCCCTGTACCTGCGAAGGGACCTGCCGCCGTGACAAATCATTGCTTATCAAGCCAGTTAAAGCTGGCAAACTGGTGGGCACCCAAAAAGCGATTCTTCGCAAAGCGGTGCATCTTTGCAGGCCGGGGGGGCAAATCATCTATGCGACCTGTACCTTCTCCCCTGAAGAAAATGAATGCGTTGTAGATGCCATCCTCCAAGAGTTTGGCGACCAGCTCCATATTGTTGAAGCAAATGTGCCGGCTGACCTCACCACGTCATCTGGCCTTACAAAATGGCAGGACCAACAGCTCGATCCCTCACTCCAAAAAACCAGCCGCATTTGGCCTCACCAGAATGATACAGGCGGTTTCTTTGTAGCTGTTTTGGAGAAGAGTATGTCCGAACAGGCGATAGAGCGACACGGTGACACGGCGAATCCTTCCTCGCCCCCTCGCTTTTCTCCCCCTCGCCCCCTCGCCTTCGACGAAGAAAGAGAACCCTGGCTAACAATCCTTGAAGACCGGTTCGGCATTCCTAAAACCACTTTTGATGAGTATGCCATTTATCGCGTGGGAAAGAAGAAGATTTATATCGTCAATCGGGAGCAGATGCTGCTAGTGAAGCCTCAGGCAGACCAAGTGGGGATGCATTTTATGCGCGTAGAGGGGAAATATCCTAAACTAACTACGGGTGCAGCCATGATTTTTGGCCCTTTTGCTCAGCGTAACGTACTCACCCTCACGCCAGAACAAGCAAAAGCATTCTACTTGCGGGAAGAATTCCCCATCAACGATACCCAAGCTAGCCAGCTCAATGGTAACGGCTACGTCATGCTCCGCTATCAGGATGCGTTCATCGGCCAAGGCACTTTTTACATAGACGGTCAACGCATCGCTTCACTCTTTCCCAAAGCGTGGAGCAGACCAAACTTGGTTGTATGATTTGTCATTTTGAAGGAAGCGGGTCTGTAAACCCTTTCATCTAAAACACCCTCAGCGATGAGAAATCGCTGTAACCTCCCCAAGAAATTACCTCAATTGGCAAACTAACACCTACCCCTGTCATCCATTCGACCCCGCTCAGGACAAGCTTCGAAGGAAACGGGGCTAATCACAACCTAATCCGTAACACCCGATTTGATGAGAAATCGCCGTAACCTACGCTAAAAAACACCTTAATTGGCACACGAGACTCTCATTTTGGACAGTCCAACCCCATTACTCGAAATCCTCACTTAAATCCCGCCAAGTCGGATTCATCCCCTCAATTAACGCCTTCTTCTTTGCCCGCCGCCACATTTTGATTTCCTTCTCTCGAGCAATTGCATTCCTTGGATTCCAAAACGTCTCAAAGTAGACCAGACGATTGATATTGTACTTTTTCGTAAACCCACCAATCAGCTTTTGTTTATGCTCATACACTCGCCGTTGTAGATCATTGGTAATGCCGGTGTATAAGGTGCCGGTCTTGCTAAATAGGATGTAGACGTAATAATGCTTCATGTGAATAGAATCTTGACTGTGAGAGATATTTTGAGGGGCTAGTGCAGTTTTCCAGAAATGCCTAGAAGGTTATTATGTGAACAATCAGGGAAACTGCTGAGTATTGCGCTCAACTAAATCTTATGCGGATTTCTGGAGAGCAATACTAGTTTTCCAGAAATCGGCCAGTTGTGCAAACTCTTGAGCGATTTCTCCCATTCGACTTCGCTTAGGGCTGGCTCTGCTATGAGTGTTTTTGATAAGAGGGTTTATTAACCCGCTCCCCTCGAAGCTTGTCCTGAGCAGCGTCGAATGGATGACGTGTGGTGAAGGGTGTTGTTTGCCGGTTGAGGGATTGGTTTGGGGAGGCAGCGGCGATTTCTCATCGCTATGGGTGTTTTTGATCAGAGTGTTGACAGACTCGTTTCCTTCGAAATGACATGTGGGTTGGTTATGACGATGGGGAACGGGGGCGGAAGCGGATGGTGAGGTGACGGGTGGCTTTGCGGAGGGCGAGGAAGGTGAGATGGGATTCGGGAGGGGCGAGATTCAGACCCGCGTGTGGGCTGGTTGGTGGGGTTTTGAGGTTGGGTCTGTATCCCGCCTGTACTTGGTGAGCTTGTGAGGGATAGAAGGTTGTTGATGAAGTGGTGGCGATGGTTGGTGTCTTTGATGAGGGTGTAGAGCTTTTCAAATTGGTCGATGACGAGGAGGGTATGCGGTATGTTGGGCTCTTTTTGTTGGATATCATCGAGCACATCTTATAGCGTTAAGGTGCCATCCATAAAGGCTGTGGTCAGTTTCTTGCTTTGAATTAACCGATCGATGTCATCTTGTTTTAGTTTATAGAAAGGAAGTAAAGTCGAGGCGAGGGATTGGTAAGGATTGTTCCCTGGCCGCATTTTGATGATGCGCCACGTTTGTTGACGGCGCAATTTTGGAATTAAACTAGCGAAGACAACGGATGATTTACCAGAGCATGATGGGCCAACAACGGCCGTTAATTCCTGTTGCTCTACCCGTGCTGCCAAATGCTCTGAAAACAGTTCTCGCCCAAAAAAGAGAGGCTCGTCTTCCTCCTGAAAAGCAAACAGCCCCTTGTAGGGACAGTTAGGGAGATCGCCCGCTGAAACAGGCCATGGGGCGGCTGGTCGGGCTTTACGCGCCGCCGACATGAGCGCCTCAAGCTTGTTGTGTCGAAATGCCATCTGGAGTAAGTTGACGGCTTTGAGGTCAAGGGTTTGCCCCACAACATTTTCATATTCTAAGCCAGCCGAAGCTGCCAACACGGCTAGCTCTTCAAGCGTGAAGCGTTTGGAGAATAACGAGGATAATTTAATCAATAAATCAGTTTTGCTGACATCCGACACACAATCTTAATTCTTGCGATTATTTTGGCTGAGAGTGATGAATCAAGCAAGCTTTTGGCCGATTCTGCTTAGATAACTATACTTCAGACAATCACCATCCGTCTTACTAAAATTTTATATTGTCAATCTGCGCGCACTGTTGCCATCTTTTATACAAAGTGAAAGAAGCCGTTAGCAAGAGGCTACCGTAAAAACTTACAGTTTACTCAGAGAAGGAGAACAAAATGGATATTCAAGCGTACCCCCCTAATGTTCAGAGGCTGGTTGACTCTGTGTTGGCTAGCCCTGCAGAGGCGAAACCTGAATTAAGGCAGGCGGTTGAGGCTTATGCTGCTTCTGTTGCCGGCGGAAAACGGGTTGAGTTACCTGTGCCAGATGATTTACGGCCGTATATCGACAAGGTCAGCCGACACGCCTACAAGGTGACAGATAAAGATGTGGAGCAGCTCAAAATGGCTCATTACAGTGAAGAGCAGCTGTTTGAACTGACTATTAGCGCAGCGTTAGGTAGTGGTTTGGCTCGCCTTGAAAAAACGATAGATTTACTTCATGGAGGGCGGAAATGAGATTGTCGATTTTTGAAAACAGATCGTGGGGACAGCAGTTAGGATTGCAAACAATTAAGATGTCTTTAGGCCATATCCCGGGACCTGTACATGTTTT
>JBCCFD010000075.1:0-23656 GCA_039029915.1 Chloroflexota bacterium | reverse complement strand
TCTTTGGCCTGATTTCCGCTCTGATGGGCGTGTTCTAAGGCGACCTCATACTGTGTAAAGGCAACATCGTAGCGGCCGAGCTCGACGGCTAAGGCGCCGAGATTTTGAAAGATGCTCGCTAAAACGGCCGTTTCCCCAACTGACTCATAAAGCGTTCGCGCTTTTTTGACATACTCAAATGATTTCTCGTAATCACTTCGGAAATAGGTTTCGGCGCTCAAGCTAAGATAAGCTGATGCTTGCCAGCGAGCATCTGAAATATGCGCCATCTGATCTGCAATTTGCTGGCCAATGCTCGATGCTTGTTGGGTACGCCCATGTCGGAGGCAATTTTGGAGGGCGGCGACCCGACTGGTCAAGGCGACCTGAGGTAACTTTAGCGTTTCAGCCATTTCCCAACCCTGCTGAAAATATTTCAGGGCGGCTTCTGATTCTTGTTGCCAATCCGCTAAACGGCCGTGGCACACCGCCAGTCGCGCCTCTGCCGTGGGGTGATTCAATTCTTGTGTTAATAATGAGGCTTGGGCTATCTGTGTTGATGCAAAGTCTGCCCGTCCTCGGTCAATCCAATAGCGTGTCATCACGATTAAAATCTGGCTAATGGGTTCAATCTGCTTGTGTTTGAATGCATAGGCTAAAGCCGCTTCAATATTAAGCCGCTCGATATCCAAGGCTAAGAAGTTGGCTGGGTTCTGCTCGCACCAGAGCGCAAAATGTTTAATAAAGGGAGTTGGGTTGAGTGGGGTGCTCGTACGCTCCAAAATGACATCATGAATAACTTGGTGAATCGAAAGCCGCTCATCGTTTTGTACCGCAATTAACCCTTGGTCAATCAAGCTATACAGCATAGTGTCTGTCATTTGAGCTATCGCAACGGCCGTTTCCAATGAAAAGCTGTTAGGCTGTGGAGGAAGCTGGCACAGTTGTGTCAATGGTTTAAAAACATCTGCTTCCAACCCATCTAGGCTCAAGCCTACAATATCGATGAGCGGGGTGTGGGCCGTTTTGAGCTGTAGGCGCGTGCGACGATTTTGTAGATCGGCCATTGCCTTTTGCCAGCGTATGGATTGACCCGTATAGGCCTGCTTGTTTAAATAGCGACCTAGCACAAGCAGTGCTAATGGTAATCCGCCAGCCCAGTCAAATAACCATGCGACATCTTCCTCAAGGTGATTATTTGCGGGGAGCAACTGCTGGAGCAATTTTCGGCTAGAGGCCGTGTCTAAAGCTGAAACGGCCGTGACCCATGGCCCCGCTAAAGATAAAGCAACCTCAGGCTGTCGCATAGTCAACAGATGAACTGACTGCACCCCTCCTAACAGTAAAAGCTGGCCAATGTCATCAGACCAAACGTCGTCAAGGATAAACAGAAGCTGCTGATCTTGTATGCGTTCGCGAATGCGCTGAACTAGGGTATCTACTGTATTGGCCTGAGCAATTTGTGACTTAGACAATCCTACGTGTTGAGCAATACCCCCTAAAAGGGCCGATAAATCTGGACTGGGACCCACACCGACCCAAATGACCCCATCTTTGAAACGGTGGCGGATTGACGTTTTGTGGGCCAGTTGCAGGACAACGCTGCTTTTTCCCACGCCGGGCAAGCCATAGAGGGCGACGATGCGTGTCTTACCTGATAAGAGCTGATTTTTCACCTCAGTCATGAGGCTTTTTCGTCCTAAGAGGGGTTGATTTGGTAAGGCGGGGGTGTCGAATAGGGTAGCCGGAACTGTTCGGGCAACGGCCGTATTATCAACCGTGCTCAATTCGTGCTGCTGGAGATAACCGACCAGCTGAGATAACCCTACTTCAAGCTCCCGATAAAACGTGCGTTGAGAGATGCTCAGCTCCACCATAATCCACTCTGGCAGACGCCCTAAGCAGTAGCGCTGGGTCACAATCAAAAAGGGACGCCACTCGCGGGCTTGCGGGTTAGGCGTGCCTGTTGTCGGGCGAAGCGCTTGGATGGCATCGTTGAGAAGCTCTTTAACGGCTAACCCAATCGTGAGCTGTGTGGATGGTAAATTCGATTGAGCCACTTGGATGGCAATAAACGGCCGTTTTGCTAATGGATGTTGCGCTAACCGAATTGGAGACTCCCATAGCTTGAGCAGTTGGCGAACGGCGGTTTTATTGATTTGCGCCTCAGCTTTTGACATAGAAGTAGTGTAAGGGAGTTGAAAAAAATGGCAAAAACACGGCAAAAATTGTTCGACTTTCCCTTTAAGATGACTTCCTAAAAAGTAACCTTATTAAATTTTGTAGGAGTCGAGCGTTTTCATGCTTTCAATTCAACGTAGCAACCAAGTACTGATTTTTGTATTGATTTTTTTATTCGTAAATATTGTTTCAACTTATCAAGTTATTGCCCAGCCACAAACGGCCGTTTTTAGCGCATCGCCAATCAATGAACTGGGCCAATTTACATCAATCTCCCAATTTATATCTAATTTGAACGGGTCTGCTGTTGCCATCGATGGATCAACGGCCGTCATTGGCGCACCATATGCTAATGTTGGTGGCCTAAACAGCGGGACTGTTTATGTTTTGGTACAGCAAGGAAGCGGTTGGGTCCTTGAAGCAGAACTCATTTCCAATAATTTAACGACGGCTAACTCATTTGGTGCGGCTGTTGCCATTGAAGGAGATACAGTTGTTGTGGGGTCTCCTCGCTTTAACTTTCAACCGGGGCAGGCTCATGTCTTTACGCGGTCCGCGGGCAGTTGGAGCTTGCAAACCACGCTTGTGCCTACCGATAGCGCACCAGATGATTTTTTTGGTAAAAGCGTAGCGATTGATAATGGGTCTATCACTGTAGGCGCACCTACAGCCCTCGTTTCAGGAAATCCTACCGGTGCCGCTTATGTGTTTACCCAAAGCGGCAATTCGTGGAGCCAGCAGGCGAAACTTATCGCTACTGATGGGGCGTCAGACGATCAATTTGGTGAAAGTGTTGATATTGATATGGATTCGGTGATCGTTGGTGCACTGGGCGATGATACGGCCGTTATCAATGGTGGCAGTGGCTACATTTTTACACGGACGGGCACGACATGGAGTCAACAGGCCAAAGTTGTTCAGCCAACACCCAGTCTCAATGATGTGTTTGGCCGTTCTGTGGCGATTGAGGGAAATACGGCCGTGTTAGGCATGCCCAAAGCGAATGGTACGGCTGGGGAGGTTGTTGTATTTACCCTTACTGGAGCAACATGGGTACACGAAGCCACCTTATCACCGCCGACAGGGTCAGCCGGCGATTTATTTGGAATGAGTATAGAACTCGAAGGAAATTCCCTCGCCATCGGTGCGCCAAGAGATGATGATGAAGATTCAGATGCTGGTGCTGTTTACCTGTATAGTCGAAGCGGGGCGACATGGAGCCAGCAAAGCAAGCTGACGAAAAATAACGGTGAGGCGAGCGATAGCTTAGGTTGGAGAGTTGGACTAAGCGGTTCCTTCATCATTGGCGGTGCCCCGACGTTAGATTTGGTCGGTAGTAATAGTGGGGCGGCGCTTATTTTTACCCAAAACGGCGCCTCATGGAGTGAACAAACGGTTCCAGACTTTACAGATTGGGCAGAAGGACACGAATTTGGCAAAAGTATGGCCGCACATGGGAACTGGCTCTTTGTTGGCGCACCTTTAGCAAGCGGTTTGGAATCTGAAGCTGGGGCTGTTTATGTGTACTCCACTTCTGGAACCGCAGTCAGCTATCGTCACAAAATTGTGGCATCTGATGGAGAAATGGGCGATCGATTTGGGGCGTCGCTCGCTTTTGACGGAACCCATTTGCTTATCGGGGCTCATCGGGCCGGCACAGGGGGTGTCGTTTATGTGTTTACTAAGTCCTCAGCAACAAATACATGGCACCAGCAAACAAAACTGATCTCAACTGATGTTCAAAGTAACGATCTGTTTGGCTTGTCGGTAGCGGTTGACAGCGGCACGGCCGTTATCGGAGCCCCAGATGAAGATACCAATGGAGCGGATGCCGGGTCGGCCTATGTTTTCACAGGAAGTGGCAGTACGTGGAGCCAACAGGAAAAACTACTGGGGCAGGATGGCGCTTCTGGTGATAATTTTGGCTGGTCGGTTGCTGTTGAAGACGATACGGCCGTGGTGGGCAGCCTTTTTGACTCGCCTGGTTCTGCTTATATTTTCACACGCAGCGGGGCCAATTGGTTACAAACAGCCAAACTAACAGCTAGCGATGGGGCAATGGGTAACTGGTTTGGTCGCTCGGTTTCTTTGTCTGGAGACACACTTCTTGTTGGGGCGCCATCAGCCAATGGCCAAGGGGCTGTGTACAGTTTTAATCGCGCTAATTCTGTTTGGACGGAAAATCAAAAGCTTGTGCCCACAGATATTCGGGCGGGCGATCTGTTTGGCTACAGCGTGACGCTTGTTGGAGATACGGCCGTTATTAGCGCTGTGGGTGCTGATAATGTGGTCAATACTCAGGGGGCGGCCTACGTCTTTAAATTGGCTAATCAAAGCTGGAATCAAATCG
Organism: Chloroflexota bacterium; assembly: GCA_039029915.1. Lineage (GTDB taxonomy): Bacteria > Chloroflexota > Anaerolineae > Promineifilales > Promineifilaceae > QQUD01. The sequence continues at coordinate 19,146 of JBCCFD010000075.1, read as the reverse complement.
ATCGTCTGGAAGCGAGTAATCCAAATAGTAATGACCAGTTTGGCACATCAATCGCTGTTAGTGGCAACTTGATTGCCGTTGGTGCACCTTTTTTTGAGAATTCATTTAGCGGTTCTGATAGTGGCGTTGGCTATCGATTTATGATGCCTGAGGCGGGTGAGCTTTCAGCATCGATTGCCCAAAGTTCCCAATCGGAAGGGGATAGTGGCTTGACCACCTTTACCTTCACAATTAATCGCAGTGGCCGTCTATCTGACTCCCTCACAGCAGATTATCAAATCATCAGCGGTGATACAACCGTGGATGATTTTGGCGGCGCATTCCCCAGCGGCACGGTGACCGTTCCTGCTAACAGTCAATCTGTGTCGCTCGCAATCAATGTTTCTGGCGACCTAATTTCAGAAGGGGCCGAACAGTTTACGCTTCAACTGCTTAATCCCTCAGTGGGCGCCATATTAACGGGGTCTACCGCCACAGCCACGATTTTGAATGATGATCTAGCTAGCGTAGCCGTGACAAACGCCGCCAATTTAATTGTTACAGAGGATGGGGCCACCGATGATTATGCGGTTGTGTTAACGAGTCAGCCAACTGAACCCGTTATGGTGACAATAGCAGGAAACGGCCGTCTTAACTATGGCAATGGTGACGGCGTGAGTCAAACGCTGACTTTTACGACTAATAATTGGGATGTGCCGCAGATGGTGACGGTAACGGCCGTTGAGAACAATGCTGTAGATAGTAGCAGCACAGAAACGATTACACATACAGTAGCAAGCGATGATGCAAATTATGATGGCCTCGTCTTGAGCCCGATACCTATTACGATTATTGATAATGATGGCGCGATCATTTATTTACCGCTCATTGTGAAATAAATAAGCCTCAGAAACCTATAAAGCCACTTTGCTCCATTGCTTCATCATCCCCTAGAAGATTTAGAGAGGAAAATATGTTTCGAAAACAATTTATGCCTGTGCCCCTGTCCCATCGTCTTAAAACAACTTTACAAACTTTTTCCGTCATTTTGATGGTCGTATTTTTCATGGTTTTGGAGGGACAAACGGCCGTTTCAGCCCCAACAGATATCACCTATATTCCTGACCAAGCTTTTGGTGAAAGCGGGTTCGTTTACCCTTCGTTACAGAGCTTTTATCAACACAGTACCACTATTTTACAAACGGCTGGCAATCAGCTTATCGCTGTAGATACGCATCAAATTAGCGGTCAATCTCGGTTTGGGCTGACTCAATATTCTGCAGATGGCGTTCTGGATTCGAACTTTGGGAATGCTGGTATTGCCAGTGAAGACCTCGGCACGAATGATCATGCACTTGCCGGGGCCATTCAGCCAGATGGGAAAATTATTGTAGTAGGGTCTTCATTTAATGTGGCAACTATGCTTTACCACATTCAGATGATGAGATTTTTGCCTGACGGGTCGCTTGATTTGAACTTCGGGACAAATGGAATTGTGCGTAAAGAAATGACTGGCTGTACAGGGGCAACGGCCGTTACCCTCCAGTCGGATGAAAAAATCTTAGTTGCAGGTTGTACCAGCGATGCCAATATCGTTCTGCTGCGCTATCTGCCGGATGGCACAATAGATAATAGTTTTGGTGTAAGCGGTATGGCTACCACCCGAATTGGTGATTTGAGCAAGGTTGTGGCAATTTTGCTTCAGGATGATGGCTCAATCGTGCTTGCCGGACGCACCAATCTCTTATTTCGCACGTTCTTGGTGGGGTACACCGGTGATGGAGGGCTTGATAACAGTTTTGGTAATGCGGGAATTGTTAATCTTCAATTGACGAGTCAGGATCGGATTGAAACGGCCGTCTTGCAAGAGGATGGCAAGATTGTCTTAGCCGGAATGGGGTTCCCCAATGGTATTGACCCGGCTGGTATCTTACTGGCTAGATTTAATATCGATGGCACGCTAGACAATACATTTGGGTCGACTGGAAGTGTGCTGACCGATCTCCATAGCGCGATGGGTAGTGGCGGAACGGCCGTTATTCAGCAATCGGATGGCAAGCTGCTGGTTGCCGGATGGACGTTATCTAGTCACCAAAGTTTCATAACACTGCTTCGCTACAATTCAGATGGATCGCTCGACACAAGTTTGGGCCATATTGGAAATGGCCCTATCGAAATGGGAGAGTATGTACACGGGGCCACCGACATAATGATTCTTCCCGATGAGAAAATAGTGCTAGCAGGCACAAGAGAAGAACAAACATACGTTGCACAATTAGCTCCGATCACTATCATTAGCCGGATATATATGCCAATTGGAGCTCGTTAATTATCTGAAAACAGGGTGAGGCGCTCCGATATTGAGGAGAGGTTTAGTTAATTCTAAACCAAAAGTGACCTATGACCCCATCAACAGCAGAGAGAAAGCACAGCCGTGTAATCGAAAAATCCCCAGTTTATTATGGCTGGGTTATCCTAGCCGTCGGAACGATCGGGGTTGTTTTATCCAGTCCGGGCCAAACCTACTCCTTCTCCATTTTTATAGAGGAATTTATTCGCGATTTAGGCGTGAGTCGATCGCTTATCAGCGGTTTGTATACGGTTGGCACAATTGGGGGGAGCTTGGCCTTGCCATTTATTGGCCGCCAAATTGACAGGCGCGGCTCACGAACGATGGCGGTGGTCATTGGCCTAACCTTTGGGCTGGCCTGCATTTACATGAGCACCGTGCGGTCGATCGCTATGATTTTGGTGGGGTTTATTGCCATGCGCATGTTGGGCCAAAGCAGCATGGTCATTGTGAGCCATAATGTGATGAATCAATGGTGGGTGAGGCGTCGCGGATTTGTTTTAGGGATAAGTACACTTGTTTCGGCCGTGTTGGGCACAGGTCTTTTTCCAAACTTTATCAATTGGTTGATTCCAATGTTTGGCTGGCGGATGGCTTACGTTATTTTAGGCGTGATTGTGATCTCGATAATGGTTCCGATTGGGTATCTCTTCTTCCGAGAAAAACCAGAACTGTTTGGCTTAAAACCAGACGGTAATTTTCAATCCCCACCCCTCGATAATGAGCTGACGTCTGCTGGTGAGCAGATGCAGGATGAGGAGCCACTTGAAGTTAATTGGACCGCTGGGGAAGCCGTTCGAACCTCTGCTTTTTGGCTGATTGTGATTGGCATTGGTTCTTTTAGCATGCTAGGCACTGGTTTGACGTTCCATATTGTGAGCATTTTTGGTGATAATGGGCTGTCCCCAAGCTTGGCGGCGGCCGTTTTTCTGCCAATGTCAATCACAACCTCATTGTTTAGCATTCCGGGTGGCTGGCTCATTGATCGGGTTGAAGCAAAATATATGCTCTCGGTTGGGCTAGTGCTTTTAACAGTGACCATCTTATTTTCAGCGAGTATTGGTAGCCCAGCACTGGGCGTGGTGTATGGCATTGTATTTGGATTAACGAACGGGTTTGCCCGGGTGATCAGCAATGTGATTTGGGCAAACTATTTTGGACGAGAGAATTTAGGATCGATTTCTGGGCTTACGTCAACGTTTGGGTCCGCATCTTCTGGTTTAGGACCACTCATTTATGGGGTGGGGCGTGATTTGGCGGGAAGCTATTGGCCCTCTCTATGGATATCAGCCCTGCTGCCCGCAACGATGGCGCTGTTGGTGCTATTTATGAAACGGCCGGTGAAAGAGTAAAGAGAAGAGAGAAAGATAGAGCTAGAGGGAGGCATTGGCGAAGGTTGCCTGTTTTTAGCTGACAAGCTGACTCGCTGAAATGCTGACAAGCTCACAGCCCACAGCTCAAAAAGGAGAAAAGAATGTATCGATCGATTTTCAGGCCGGATTTATTTAAAGATCAAACGTTTTTGATTACGGGGGGCGGGACTGGCATTGGTCGGATGATTGCGCATGAGGTGGCCTCGCTAGGGGGGCGTGTTATTTTGGCAGCGCGTAAGGTGGAGCGGTTAGAAAAAACGGCCGTTGAGATTCAAGAGGCTGGCGGGCAGGCGAGCTTTTATGCGCTGAATATTCGGGACGAAACGGCCGTTTCTGAAACCATCACTCAAATTCTTGATGAACACGGCAAAATTGACGGTCTCGTTAACAACGCTGGCGGCCAGTTCCCCAGCCCTGCCGAGAATATCTCCCAAAAAGGGTGGCACGCCGTCATCGAAACCAATTTAACGGGCACCTTCAATGTGAGCCGTGCCGTGTTTAATCGAGCGATGTCTAAAAAGGGGGGCACCATTGTGAGCATTGTGGCTGAGATGTGGAACGGCTTTCCCGGGATGGCACACACTGGCGCGGCGCGGGCGGGTGTGGTGAATTTAACTAAAACCCTTGCTGTCGAATGGGCGTCCCGTGGCGTCAGGATCAATGCGGTTGCGCCTGGCACCATCTATGGGCACGGCATTACCCAATACGATCCGGCGTTTATTGCCTCTTATCTCAAGATGGTTGAAAAGGATATTCCCGCTAAGCGACTAGGGACCGAATCTGAAATTGCCGCGATGGTGACATTTTTGCTATCTCCTGCTGCCGCTTATATTACCGGTGAAACGATTCGGGTGGATGGGGGCAGCTCCCTCTGGCGCAAAACATGGGATGTTGAGAAGCATGAAGCCTCAACGCCTTATAATGGATTTGAAACAGATGATTAGTGCTTTGACCCCAAAGCTATTTAGGAGCTGTTGGTAATTGGTAAAATTGAGGATTGGGAAGTGAGAAGCGTAATGGCTTGATCTGCTAACAGTCCTAAAAATATTTCGCTCAACTTTGGCGGCTCGGAGTTGAATTCTCCGAGCACCATCAGAATCGCCCTATCAATGGGGCTTTAAAAACCTCGTTTTGACATTTCTAATTGAGGGTTGATTCGCTCAAGAGGTAACGGGTTAAGATGATTGGTCAATCCAAAATCTCAGCGAAGTGAAGCAAAACCCCTGAAGGATCCCAAACATAAGTTACGGTGGCCCCATACGTTTCATGTTTCGGTTGTTGAGCACGGGCAGTCGGGAACTCCCCAGATTCTAGAACGGCAGAGACATGTTCCCACCATCCCTGGGCATCATTTACATTGACATAAAGCATGAAGTTTTCGGCCAGCTTCTTGAAGTAAAAGTCCTGTAAGAAGAAACGGTTCCCGGCTAGCTCCAGTTCGGCTAAGCCTCCGTTTTGCCAGTTTAACTTCCAGCCCAACGCCTGATAAAAGTTTAGGGATTCACTAAAATTTTTTGCGGGAACAAAGGCTTTGACGTCTTTGGCGGTTGGTTGTGTCATTACAAGACCTCAGAATAATTGGCAATTGCCAACTGGTAATTGTCAATTGGTAATTAAGTAGGCTTCTCACCGTAATATTGATAATAGTGTGTTTCAATACGGCCGTTATACAGCTTGCGCACTCTATTTGGCTTGGCGCGCTTAAAGTAATTGGGAAACTTCTTGTCAGCTGTGAGCACATAGATCGACCAGCCGAATTTTTTGCGGAACGTTTTGTTGAGCGAAATGTAAATTTGATTAAGCTCTTGAAACGAAGCCATGCGCACCCCGTAAGGGGCATTGGTGATTAAAACCCCATACTGCTGGTCGATCCAGAGCTTTTTAACATCTTTTTGCTCAAATTGAACATCTTTTGAGACACCAGCTCGCTTCGCATTCTCTTTGCAGTAGGCGATGTATTTGGGATCGATATCGTACCCCGTTAGCTGCAAATCAATCTGTTCTCGATGGCGTGAGTCTCTGGCTTCGGTGCGCGCATTATCCCAATCAGCTTTAGGAATGGCCTGCCACTCTTGGGAGGCAAACGAGCGTCGTAGCCCAGGAGCAATGTTGCGCGCAATCATGGCCGCCTCTATCAAAATGGTGCCAGAGCCACACATGGGGTCAATTAGGAGGCGCTCTTTGTTCCAAAAGCTGAGCTGGACAAGCGCTGCTCCTATCGTTTCTTTAATGGGTGCTTGGCCATAATCAAGTCGATATCCTCGTTTATGTAAACCTGAGCCGGAGGTATCGATGGTTAAAGTCACCTTGTTGTGCAGCAGGGCCACCTGAATGGTGTAGCTAGCCCCAGTCTCTTCAAACCAGTCAACGTGATATTTCGATTTGAGCCGATCAACCACCGCTTTTTTAACGATCGACTGGCAGGCACTGACATTGCTAAGCTGTGATTTGACGGATTTGCCTTTGACCGTAAAACGGCCGTCTACCGGAATCCACGCTTCCCAAGGGATCGCTTTTGTCTGTTCAAACAGTTCATCGAAGGTAACGGCCGTAAATGTGCCCATCTTTAACTGCACCCGATCTGCACTGCGGAGCCAAAAATTGACGCGAGGAATATCAGCAACGGTTGCTTCAAACTCAACACCGCCATCAAACCCGCGGCTCTTTGGAAAGCCAAGCGCTTTAAGCTCATTCTTGACGACTTTTTCTAAGCCGAAGGTGGTTGTGGCGATTAAGGTAAGCATAGTAAGTTGCAAGTGGCATGTTGCAGGTGACACCATGCCAAATACTCTAATCCATTATGGCTGAATATAAGATGTTCTTAAAATCATGCCGAATGTTGGTGATTTCTTCGGCGATGTATTGGGTACAGGTGATACCAATAAGGTCTTCCTTGCTGTCGACCCAAAAATGAGTGTCAGCCATACCGCTCCAGCCGTGATTGCCAATTGAGCCCATCACGCCGTTAGCCGACGTGTCCATGATCACGCTGAAGCCTAAACCAAAACCTAAGCCCATCATTGGTGTACCAATGGTGAGTGGGAAGTGGCTGGCTGGAATATGATTTTGGGTCATATAGTCAACGGTGCGAGGGCCTAAAAAGCGCTGGCCTTCGTAGCGTCCTTTGTTGAGAATCATCTGGGCGAATTTAACGTAATCTTGGGCAGTTGACAGTAAGCCGCTGCCGCCGCGTTGCCCTACGTTAGGGTGAAGGTGCGGTGTTTTTGGAGGCACATCCATGGGTGTCATACGGCCGTGTTCAATTGTGTCGCCGTAAAGTGTGGTTAGACGTGCGGCGTTTTCTTGAGCTGTCCAATAGTTGGTGTCGGTCATGTTTAACGGCCGTAAAATCTTCTCTTGCAAATAATCCGCTAAGGGCATATCCGCCATCAGTTCAACCAGTCGACCCACGACATCTGTTGCTACGCTATACCGCCACCCTGCGCCCGGCTGGAAGCAAAGCGGTAGTTCAGCAACCATATCAATAAACGTGCCGAGCGGGCGCATCGGGTCAAATAGTTTAGCTTCTTGGTAAAGCTTCTCAACCGGAGAATCTTGGAAAAAACCATAGCTTAGGCCAGATTGATGGGTCAACACGTGATGAAACGTGATTGGGCCTGCCAATGCTTCTGTTGACCCATCCACATTCATGACTTTCACACTTTCAAATTTAGGTAGATATTTAGAAATTGGGTCAAAGAGCTGGAATTTGCCCTGTTCAAACATCATCATCAAGGCTACGCTGACAATCGGTTTTGTCATCGAAAAGATGCGAAAAATAGAGTCCGTTTGCATAGGAGCTTGTGTTTTTAAATCTTGAACACCCCAGCTATCCAAATGAACAACCTGCCCCCGCCTCGCTGCCAGAGTCACAATGCCAGCCACGCGATTGCTATCAACGTACTGCTGCATGCTTGGCGAAATATGGGCTAACTGTTCTGATGAAATACCGACTGATTCGGGAGAAGCGTGATTCATAGGAGAAAATCCTTTGGATGGTAATTAGGTTATTGGTTATTAGGAAAGTCGTAAATCGCAAATCGTAAATCGTAAATTTACCAATTCCCGCTCCCTAAGCTACATCTTTGCGACAAACAACCCGGTCTCTTTCGTAATGAAGATATGTCCTTTGGTGCTAATTTCATTGTCAAGGTAGGTGGTTAGTTTTTCGATAACACCTTCGGGTGGATTTTGGTCAACGCCAATCATTGACATAACGTATCGAACGAGCGGCGCAGATTCCGTTACCAGTAGGTTGCTTTCGTAAAGGTGCAGGTCAACCTGAGAGAAATGTTCTTCGAGGAATTCAATGCCGTTTTGTAAGCGGAAATCGAACATTCTTGTCTCGAGCATTTTTAGGCGCGTGTTGTCTAGCTCTTCGACATCATCAAACAGCTCTCGTCCAATTTCGGTCAGCTCTTTGAGGTGATTGTTGCCGTTGGTGGCGGCCACAAAACGGCCGTTTGGCATCAACACGCGCGTAACTTCAGTAATTGCCTTGGGAATGTCAGGTACATGGTAGAGCATATGATTCGCAATGACCGTGTCGAATGTATTCTCTTCAAAAGGCAGGGTTTCAATATTCAAAGGTTGGAAATCAAAATGATGATTGTTGTCACCAAGATTGGCTTTGGCGTCAGATACCATACCTTCTGAAAGGTCTGATAGGGTGATGTGGCACCGTTCAGGAATATCATCCAAATTCTCTTGCCAGAGCTTGCCCGATCCACAGCCGCATTCCAGTACCTTTTGTCCCGCTTTTAATTTGAGTCGCTCAAATACCCAGGGCTGCCAAGCGTGCTCAGCTTGCGTGTAGTCACGATGTAGATTGATTCGTGCGTTGAGATTTGAAGAATCTTTGTACTGTGTGCCCGTTAAATAAGATTGATCCTGACGACGATTGTCCATTTTTATTTTCCCTTTTCATTGAAAGTTGACTTGATTTTAGTGGGATTCTGGGGATGTGGCAAAAGAGGGAGGGGTGAAGCCTTCGATAAGCTCAGGCACCTTGATTGAGGAAGGGTAATTGGTAATTGGGTAGGTTGTTAAATGTTAATTGCGACCTGCCGCTTGCCAACTTCCTCCTTTGACCCTTTGTAAGAGCCCCTCATTACAGCTCAATCTCATCTAGCGAAATGAGCCCCTGTTTCAGTGCAGCGATGACGGCTTGAGTGCGGTGGGTCATTTGCAGCTTGGATAGAATATTCCCGACGTGCGTTTTGATGGTTTCTCCGCTAACGACTAGCTCATCAGCAATTTCCCGATTGGTTTTACCATGGGCTAAACCCCGCAAAACGTTCATTTCCCGTTCGGTGAGGTCGGGCGCAACGGCCGTTCCCCGAACGAGGTCTTGCAAAATATTTCCCGCAATGGCTGGATCCAGCGTTGATTGTCCTTTGGCGGCTGCCCGAACGGCCGTTAATAGGAGCTCTGGATCCGCATCTTTACGCACATATCCAATGGCGCCAGCCCGCAGCGCTGCCACAACGCGAGCATCATCCGTATAAGCGGTTAGCACAACGATTTGCGTGTGGGGTGATTGCTGACGTACTTTTTGGGTGGTTTCCAGTCCGTCCATGCCGCCGGGCATGAGCAAATCCATCACCACCACATCGGGCAGCAGCGTTTCGAGTAGATCGAGGCAGGCTTCGCCGCTGGGTGCTTCACCAATAACGGCCGTATCCTCAAAAGAGTCTAAATAGGTGCGAATGCCTTTGCGCACCACGGTATGATCATCAACAAGAAGAATACGAATTTTCGACATTTTACAAAAATAATTGAACCGTAGAATAAGCGTTATAAAGTTTGACTTTGTTGTTCGTGCCAAACCGCGCTTAATTTTAAAACCAAAAGCACAATTCCCATAATAATCACTGCGAGCATGAAATAGCTTAGGATGCCGAAGATATTAAGACCATACATTTGACGGACAAGCTCTGTTGCCGCGAGTGGGTTGCTGGTTTGGTTCGGTGACAGAATTGGAATGGCACGGCTAACTGTGGCTGCCAAGCCGAATCCCACGATCAAGATGGGGAGTTGTGGCACGATAAAGGCCAACAAGGTTGGTAAGGTTGAGCCAAAGGCAACGGCTAGTCTTGTTTGAGCAACGGCCGTTTTTTTGTGTGCAGAGAGCTGACCGTGGCGGCGATTTAGGGTAAATCCAACAATCATTCCAATGATTGCCAATGAAAGGCCCAGCCCGATTCTGTTGAACAGCAGGAGGATAAAGGGAAGAAAGCTAGTTGCCGTCAGCAGCCACTCTCCAATCGATGCCAACTGGGGCCAGCGCGGTGGAAACGAACGCTCAAGCTTGATAATAAGCCGCACAAAAATCAGACCAGCTAGGGCATTTAGTCCCATCAGAATGCGTAGCCAAAGCGCATTCTCTAAGATGGTTAGGACAAAGAAAGGGAGAACGATGGTAACGAGCAACATTGAATAAGATTGGAGCAGCAACTCTTTTCGTTGCCGAGGGTCAAGCGTTTGTGGGGTGGTGTGAATGAAAAAAACGGCCGTTGCCAAACCTAAAAAGTAAATTGTAAAAACGGTAATAATAGGCCAGCTTGTAATGCCAGCTAAGGGGTAGGTCAATAAAAATCCAGCCTCCATAACCTCTTCAGAGGCTATGACGATTTGTGAATCTAAAAGCGGGAACACGGCCAGCGAGACGACGATCGTGAATAAACTGCTGATAGGAAGGGTGGTCATTGACGTCAAGATGGTAAAGCGCGACTGTTCACTCAGCTTTTGAGGTTGACTTGAGTTGGTTTGGGAGGAGAGAAGACCGCCAATTGCACCTAGTAAAAGTGACGTGACCGTTCCTACCCAAAAAGCGGGAAACCAACCCCACACGACCCCCAAAACCCCCTCAATGAGTTGATAGATAAAGATTGTTTCGGACTGTGCCTCCACTAAGCCATGTTCAAACAAACTGCGTGCGCCATAGACAATGACTGAACTCCCTCCTAGTAAAAAAATAAATATGGTAAAGGAAATATATGCGCCGATCCCACCGGCTATTGCTTGCTGTAGCCGTGTTTGGGCAGGTAGTTGTTTGGCAGTGAAGGTTCCGATTGAGATGAGAAGCGGTATGGCAAGAACAGCGAGAACGGTACTGATAACGGCCGTTCCCCCTTCCCACCCAGCGACATACAGGCCAGGTAAATAAATATAAAGCGGATAAAAAAGAAGGGCAGACAAAAGCAGCCCCCCGCCAATACCAACGAGCGAAAAACGATTTAATGTATGGTCTGTGGTGATCATTTCTTGTTCCTTTTGAGTCATTGTTTGTAGGAGGGGAACCAGAATTGAGATAATCGTGCCTCTGTTCGGCGCACTCTCAATATCTAAATCTCCATCCAGTTCTGATAGGCGATTTTTGATATTGGAGAGTCCCATGCCGTGCGAATCGGTACCGGCTGAGCCTGTTGAAGCACTGGTTGCTGAGCCTGTCGAAGCAGTCGACACGAAGCCTTGCCCATCGTCTTTAATCATCAGACTTAGACGCTGTCCTTGTTGAGCTAAGGCAAGCGTTACGCGGCTGGCTCTGGCGTGACGCGCCACGTTGCTCAGCGCTTCCTGCACAATTCGGAACAGTGCTTCTTGCGCCCCCATCGGGAATTGCTCATCGTCTGGGAGGTTGCCAATTTGAACATCGACTTCGGCACCGGTGCGATAAGCTAACGCTTCACCCTGCGCTTTGATTGCTTCGACCAACCCAACCTTTGCTAGCGGGGCCGGCGAAAGCTGCTGCAAGAGCGCCTTCATTTCAACCAGCGCGCCTTGGGTGGAATGACGCACATCGGCCAAAATTTCGTTGGCTTTTTCAGGGTTGGTCGGCAGCTGATTTTGAGCGGCCGCCGTACTGATGTTGATGTTGAACAACTGCTGTTTGATGGAATCGTGCAAATCGCGCCCTAGTCGATGACGGGTTTCTTGGGCGGCGGCTTCGCTCACCTGTTGGAGAACCTTTTCGCGCTGGTGGGCAAACGGCCGTTCCTGTTCAACAAACCCCGCCATCAACCGCATGATTCCCATCAGCGGACCGTGCCGATTGGGCTTTATTAGGATGTTAGCCTGCATATTCTGTAAATGGATCAAAATCCAGTGTAAGCGGTGCAGGCTGATTTGTAGATTGATGTTAAGAATGAGTCCCAAGAATCCAGCAGAAACGGCCGTTATGATCCAGAAGCTCGTTTGTTGGGCAAAGGTTCCAAACAGAATTACGGCCGTTAAGCCCGCTAAGAAATGTGTTAAAAACAGCTGAGCACCCAATGCTACAGATGTCTGATTAGGGTCAGAAATTCTTTCCATCAATCGCTCTCCAAATATCATAGTGACATGATAGTGAAACAAGATAGGTCAATCATCGCGCATGTTAGGGATTTTAGAGTCCCCCGATTGGGGGAAATTGGTTATTAGTTATTGGTTATTGTGCTGTGCAAGACACATGAATTTTGTGTTATACTGCCGCCTCTATAAGAAAATAAAGGCAACAGTTCAATGAAAATTAAAAACCAACGGCACATTAACCGCATGCGCGATTCGGGGCGAATGGTGGCAGAGTGCTTTGCTTTACTCAAAGAAAATATTAAACCTGGGGTCAGCTTAATTGAGCTTGATCAAAAGGTTGAAAAATATATTGCAGACCAAGGTGCGACCCCGCTTTACAAAGGGTATAGAGGGTCGGGTTCATCCCATCCACCCTTTCCCGGCGTAATTTGCGCGTCGCTGAATCATGAAATTTGTCACGGTATTCCAGACGGCCGTATTCTCAAAGAGGGTGACGTCATCGGCATCGATATCGGCCTAAAATACAAAGGCTGGTGCGGTGATGCTTGCGTTACCTTTCCGGTGGGGGAAGTGGCTCCTCACGTGCAGCGACTGCTTGATGTTGGTAAGGAATGTCTAAAAAAAGGGATTGATGCAGCTCAGGCAGGCGGGTATCTGCATGATATCGGCACGGCTATTCACGGGTTTGCAGATACAAAAAACGTCTCAGTTGTGAAAGAGTGGGGCGGGCACGGTATTGGTCGCAATTTGCATGAATCTCCATCAGTTTCCCACATTCGTCAACCTGGAAACGGCCCTCGCTTGCGACCGGGTATGACCTTTACGATTGAGCCGATGATTAATGCGGGCTCTTATGAATGGATACTGCTAAAAGATGGGTGGACGGTCATAACGGCTGACGGCAAATTATCCGTTCAGTTTGAACACAGTATCGCTATCAGTAATAATGGGCCCATTATTTTGACAGAGCTTTAAAGCTACCGAACCTGAGATCGGGAATTATCATTGGTCAATAAAAATGCGGCCACTGATTATACTATGCTGATACTTCTTCAGCGTTGGATTGGGAGCCAATGGGGTGCCCATTGTGATTTCCCTGATTGAGCCTGTCGGGCCAGGGCTCAATATCAAACACCCGACTGTAAAGATACCGACTAATCACCCCAATTGAAGCCAAAACCGGCACAATAAATAGCGCCGTCAGCACGCCGGCTAGGGCCAGAGAGGCAATAATCGCGATAAAGATGATGGCGGGATGAATGTTCACACTATTTGACATAATGCGTGGGCGAAGCCATAGATTTTCAACCCCTTGAATGACCACAAAAACACCAATCACAATCAAGGCAAAAAATAGGGGAGAACTGTTAAAAAACTCAATATTTGACCCACTAAAAAGGGCCACCATCGCTGCCACTGCGGCTACAATAACCGGACCAACTGATAAAATAACGTCTAGTATGCCAGCCGCAATGCCAAATATGACAGCGCCCGGTAATCCCACCGCAGCCACACCAATCCCAGTTAAAAGCCCGACAATCACCGAAAGGCGGAATTGACCTCGGAAATACCCATTCCAAACATTTTGAATTTCGAGATAGAGTCGATTGGCATCGTCTGAATATCCATTCGGCACTAGGCCAAATAGCCAAGCTTTAAGTTTTTCCCAATCTTGCAGCAGGTAAAATGTCGTTACTAAGATGACAGCAAACCAGCCAATGTTGGTCGATGTTGCTTGGATTGCCGTTAGGATAATATCTGGGTTAACCAAAGTTTCAGGGTCCAGTGATGGGATTTCGGATTGATAGCTGCTTAGATCCAGAGTGAACCCCATGATCTCAAAGGGGTCTGTAAAGTAATCGTCTTGAATCTCTTCGGATATCGTTTGAAGCTGTATCGTCAAATTTGCCGTCTGCTCAGGAATGACAGGTGCAAATACAATTCCCAAGGCGATTAGCCCAGACAATGAAAGTAAATAAACGAGGACAACAGTCCAAAATCGGCTGAGATGAATCCGCTTGTTAACAAGGGTAACCAGCGGATTTAAGAAAAACGCCAATAAGGCACCAATGGCCAATGATTCGACGAGTTCTCGGGCATAAATGATAAAGGTCACGGCTGCCGCCAACATCATGATGAGGACTAAATACCGTGTTGAAATGCTCCAACTTTTGCTCATAGCTAACTGAAAAAAGGTCCTTCTTGGTTTGTAAAAAGCAATCGCATCAAATCGCCTTTGGAAATTGTTGTCCCTTTTGACAAGGAGCGGTAGCTGTTTGAGCGATTTGCATTTTGCCGTTCGTGCTGCTGTTTTAGTAAATTACGAAATTTTTTGAAATTAGTTTTTAATTTGATGTAAATCAAAAATTGATGGCCACTGTTGTTTGCTTAACCAACCCTTTTTGTGAGTTACATTGCTCGGAACGCCTCTCTATTTTAACGTTTTTTGGCTTCGATGTGAAGTTTGTAGGACCTGATCCTTAGAACAGGGTGTTTCTGGATGTTGGGGCAGGGCCCAATTCGTTCACTTGATAGATGTGCCACGGCCGTTTTTTATCTATCCTAAACATCATCAATAACACAACAAAACGAAATGAGTTTTCGAAGATAAGGAGACACTCATATGAATACACAACCTAAAACTGTACTGATTACGGGCGCTTCTCGGGGATTGGGCTTGGCATTAGCTAGAGCGCTGGCTGACGAAGGCTGGTCTTTGATTATTAATGCTCGCAACAGCGAGACTTTACAACAGATTTATGCAGAGCTGTCCTTAAAAACCCGCGTAACGGCCGTTGCTGGCGACATCCTTGAGCCAGCCCATCGAGAAGCGTTGAGCATTGCTGCCAAAGCATCACGCGGTTTAGATGCTATCATCAACAATGCTGGCAAGCTTGGCCCTAGCCCACAGCCAGAGCTTTTAGATTATCCATTGAACAGCTTGTTAGACGTGTATGAAATGAATGTTGTGGCCCAGCTTGGCATTTTGCAGGCGGTTCAGCATTCAATTAAGCCTCAAGCCAAAATCATCAACGTGACGAGCGATGCGGCTGTTGAAGCGTACCCCGGCTGGGGGGGCTACGGATCAAGCAAAGCAGCATTTGAGCATTTGTCGGCTGTTTTGCAAGCTGAAAATCCTGATTGGACTGTGTACTGGGTGGACCCCGGCGATATGCGCACAGAGATGCATCAAGCAGCCTTTCCCGGTGAGGATATTAGCGACCGCCCGCTGCCTGAAGCAAGCGTACCCGGCTTTTTAGCCCTATTGAATGACCAATTTGAAAACGGCCGTTATGAAGCGCGAAAGGTTAGAACACCGGTAGAGATTGGCTAGCGATTAAACTGATTCGTAAGCGGCAAAAGTGTAGGGGAATGTTTTTTCAAAGGCGGTTTGTTTGCTCAACAACAATCAATTTTGTCAAATGTTCCCCTCTATACTCAACACTCTCTTCACTTTTCTCTCTTCTCTCTTCTCTCTTCTTTATAAATAACGGAGGAAACCATGAACAAGCTACAAAACTTTCAAGCGATCGAATTTGAACTTCCTGCTAACCTTGAAGCGGGCGAGCCGCCCGAAGCACGCGGGCTGGCCCGTGATGATGTTCGGTTGATGGTATCTTATCAAAATTCAGACGCTATTTTACACACCACGTTTCGCTATTTAGATCATTATTTGGAAGCAGGCGATGTGCTCATTGTGAACACCAGTGGCACTCTAAACGCGGCGCTGCCTGCGCTTGCTCCAAACGGTGACCAGCTAGAGCTTCACCTTTCGACTCAGCTGCCGGCGGGGCTGTGGAGTGTGGAGCTACGGCAGTTTACCGAAGCGGGCACAAAGCCATTTTATTCCGCTCAGGCGGGTGAGCAGTATCAGCTGCCTAACGGCGGTATATTAACGCTATTAACGCCTTATAACAACGGTCAGAGGTTTGGTGACAATAAGGTCCGCCTCTGGGTCGCTACCGTACACCTGCCGCTCCCCCTGCTTGACTATTTGAACCAAGAAGGGGTTCCTATTCGATATGGATATGTACAAGACGCATGGCCATCAGACTATTACCAAACGGTGTATGCGACTGAGATGGGTAGTGCTGAAATGCCATCGGCTGGGCGAGCATTCACGGCCGAATTAATTACAAAACTAGCCGCTCGCGGCGTACAAATTGCCCCGCTCATTTTGCATACGGGTGTAGCCAGCCTTGAAGACCACGAACCGCCTTATGAGGAATATTTTGATGTGCCGTTAGAAACGGCCGAATTGCTCAATGCGGCGCGTGATCGAGGGGCAAGATTAATTGCGGTTGGCACAACGGTTGTGCGGGCATTGGAGACGGTGGTAGATAAAAACGGCCGTTTTCACCCTGGCACTGGCTGGACCGATATCATTATCACCCCCCACACAAAAGTGCGCTCGGTTGATGGCATGCTGACCGGCATGCATGAACCAAACGCCACTCACCTCGCCATGCTTGAGGCCGTTTCAAATAGAGCGCACTTGCAAAAAACATATCAACAAGCGCTCGATTTAAACTATTTATGGCATGAATTTGGGGATTTACACTTGATTTTGCCAGCCTGAATTGCAATGCGACCAAAAATTTAACTTACCCATCCAGGAACTGATTTAACATTGAACAAGCAGAATCAATCGCTTCGCGACGCGCTTCGTACCGACGACCTTCATGATTAATGGTGACGTGAACAAGCCGGGCTAAGCGTAACGCATCAAGGTGATGGATCACGGTCGGGGGGCGGAGCCTTAAGCGACGCGCTAATTCAGCCGGAGCCAATGGCTCTTGGGCCAAATAGCGCAAAATGCGCAGGCGGGTGGGGTCTGCTAATGCTTTAAGCGTTTGGTGGAGCAGCTCCGGCACCGTTTCCCCCGGAACAAGAGATCTGTTTGCGGGACGGCCACCAAACATAAAGACCCAGTTTTCATAATTGGCATCTAAGTGGGAGAGAAGCGCCAGCGGTGTTGTCCAAAATGAAGGCACCATAACGATTGTCTTCATTGCATCCCGCTTAGGAAGCTCAAAGCGTACCCCTTGAGATAAAGCATTGAGCAGCGGTTCTAAATCCATCTTCTCGGATAATGACTTTGCGTATTCAACCGTATCTTCCAATGCGGGTAAGATTCTCTTTTCTTCCTCAGAGAAGAAGACTTCATAGTATGTTTTTAACCCGTTAAGTAGTCCATCCCCGAACTTTTCGCTTTGGGCCCAAATGGTAAGTGATTCTTCAATATCGGCCGTTGCGAGTTTCTTTTTGATTCCCTGCTCTTTCATGTAGGCTTGGTGAGCCTGGCGGAGTTCATCAATATCTTCTTCGCTAAAAGATTGTTTATGGGCAACATTGAGCAAAACATTTTTTGTGTGAACCCACATTGAGTTTTCAAGAAACGTTGGTAAACGCTCAGCAGGGGGGATTTCGGAAAGATTTTCCAAAACAGAGAGGCTGTCTTTGGGGCCATTTAATGAGATGAGCCAAGGTAGGAGCAGGAAGTTGTGGCTTTTGAAAAAGGTTTGGAGGGTCTCTCGCTGTTCAACGGGTAGTCTAGACCGAACGCCTGCTGCCCATGATCCGCGAAGGCCGTACCGATCGGGATGATGTAAGACATCCAAACTGGTTACAAAATCATATCCTGTTGCCAATTCCCATTGCAATGTTGGTTCTTCTACCATGTAAAACCCTCTCAGGTAAATGGAAAATGCTTAGCTAATGAATTTAGTAACAACTTCCACTTCCTCAGGGAACAGCTCTAGCTCCTGATATAGACAATACAATCTGCTGTTCCCCTTATTCCTCGAGAGTAGTTATAGTCAACTTATTGCATCTTGGCAATGATCTGTCTGTTGATTGTTTGTCAGAAAAGCTGCCCTAAGGGTTGTCTCTTTTGTAAAAAAGGACCCTTACAACCCTTAGGGCTTATGAAGGAAACATGCATTCGTTAATGTGGGTGCACCCTTAGAGTGCCTTTTGAATCTCCTGAAGTCCTTGATGGAGGGCATTTAATTCTCGTGGTGCAAAAAGTTGCCAGGGTGTGAAAAATAAGCGATTTGTCTCTTGTTCAGCCTCTTCACGGATGGCTTTTCCTTTTTCCGTTAAGGCATAGACGTTTTTTTCATTTTTTGTGAGCCAGCCCCGTGTCACCGAAGCCTCTAAGGCTGTGGTGTAATCTTGTTCACCGTAACCGCGGAAGCCTAATTTTTGAGAGACATCAACGGCCGTATTCACCCGATCGCCCCAAATATTTTCACCCCACACGTGGCTGAATGCCTCCCACTCATGGGCTGGTACATCATATTTATTAAACGCGGCAACGTGTACATCATCACGAAAAGCAGCGATTTCGGCAATGGTGCGACTAATGCGTAAAAGGATTGGGTTTTCACCAGTGGGTGAATGAAATTGGGCGCTTTTTAAGGAAGGTTTGGCCTCAGGCTCTGGGGCATTTTGAAACCCTTGACTTATTTGTTGTAAGGTTTGACAAACGGTTTCAAGGGTTTCGGCATCTACCGCTATATTTTGATTGACCCACCCAGATACGGAAGCCAAGGTGGTTGAAACAATACTTTTTCCGGCTTCATTTAGATGATAACCTGCTCCATTTTCCATCAAAAAGCCAGCTTCTGCCGTATCTGCCAGGTGGGCCTTTAATGTTTCTGGATTCATATAGGGGATTTGAGCCAAAATAGAGTCAACTGACACTGTTTCAGACGCATTCGATTGACCAATCATAAGCAGTAACAGACCCCAGCTAGATAGGTTTGATTCTTGCGTTTTGTTTTGGAGCTTCTCGCCATAAAGTGCCCCGATTTTGGCGCGTGTGAGTAGCGTTTGTTCATAGAGCGTATTATTGTCTGGTGGCGTAACGGCCGTAATAAGCGCCTCCATCAGCTGTTTCATATCAGCCATTTCTTCATCTGAGAGATCCCAACCCTGATAGAAAAGCTGATCGGTATCCCGTTCAGCCTGCCAGCGGACCGCTTGGCCTTCTTTCGTAATGGCATAAACATCGTTGGTGAGGGTTAGCCAGCCACGCACGACAAGCGACTGTAGCTGTTTAGCATACGCTTCTGCTGAAAACCCGTGGAAGCTCATCTTTTGAGCAAGCTGTTCAGCGGTGTTAACGGGGTCGCCATATACTTTTTC
>JBCCFD010000074.1:0-23670 GCA_039029915.1 Chloroflexota bacterium | reverse complement strand
TTAAGCCTCTACGGATACTGGTTGGCGCCCTCATGGCTGTTCTTAGTGGTAATGGGATTAGTCGGAGGGTGGGCCGCCGGCACCATTGATGCAACTGGCAACACGATTGTGGCGGCGCGGTATAACGAACGAATTATGAACTGGCTTCATGGTTTTTTTGGGGTTGGGGCAACGTTAGGCCCATTGGCGATCTCGCTTGTGATCCTGCTGGGTTCTGACTGGCGTGGTAGTGCATTTGTGTTTGGTACTTTGCTATTGTTGCTGGCAGTATGTGTGTGGGTGTTGCTTCCGAATGGGGGCAGTGCGAATCCTGCTCAAGCGCAAGACAACCTTGGGGAAGAATCTTCAGCTTCTGGCATGGAAACATTAAAACGGCCGTTAATCTGGGTGGCAATTCTGTTCTTTTTTGTTTATGGAGGTGTTGAGGTTTCGATAGGGCAATGGGCCTTTACACTCTTTACAGAATCTCGTGGCCTAAGCGATCAGCTTGCTCGCTCTTGGGTTAGCTTATATTGGGGCACGTTTACGATAGGCCGTTTCTTGTTTGGCGTTATATCTCCTTGGTTTTCACCCAAGACATGGCTTAGAGGCTGTGTAATCATGACAACCTTCTCAATCGCCCTATTGCTCTTTCCCGATAGTCGCGCCCTGGGATTCGCTTCATTAGCGTTATCTGGCGTGTCTCAAGCGCCTATTTTTGCAACATTAATTTCGCTCATGCCTAAACTCGTTGGGCGTGAGCATGCTCCCAATGGAATTGGTTATGTAGTTGGGGCAGCAGGCGTAGGTATTGCGATATTACCATCGATTGGCGGCATATTGGCAGAACGGTTCTCATTAGAGGCCATTCCGCCATTTATTCTATTCCTTGCTGCCGTTTTAATAATATTGTTTGAACTTCTAATGAGGCAGGAGACTCAACAAAACGAAATCGGATAGGTTATTTTACCCAAGCCCCTTTTTATAAACTTTGCGGGCAGGTTGAACAATTCCGCTTCTTTCTGAGGTTAGCCGCTCAAGTAATTCGGGGGAAGGTTGATACCCATGTCGAAAGTTGCCCCAGGATGGCCCATATCGATAAACGGCGATTCGTCGTTGGCCGGGGTTGCTTCGCTTTGCTGAACCGTGGCATGTAGCATCGACGAAAAGTAGGGCATCACCAGGATCCATAAACACCTCAATCGCTCCCGTCATACCATCACCTGATGCGTTTTCACTGCCAAAATTGTATTGATCAAATTCTGGATGTTTGAAATTTGACTTGTGACTACCTGGAATCACCATTGTCGTACCGTCGCCAGGCCCCATTTCACTAATCGCTAGAAGGATATTGACCTGCCCACACATAAATGAACCGTTGCGATACAAATATTGGGTCCTTTTTACGTTTTCATGTCCTCCAGAATGAATAGGTATTGCCTCACCTGGTTCTCTAACGTTGGCGAAATTCTCATCGATAAATAGAGGCCCGTGAAGCCAATCGTAAGAGTCTTCACCGCCCACAAAATATTTAACTTTTTCGATCCATGAGGGGTGGTCTATAAGCCGTTCCCAACATGCGCCGCCTTCATAAATTTGCTGTAGGTTGAGTCCGTCACCAGAGCCAAATCCGTGTGCATGAACATTCCCGTGCCACTCCCCATGCTTAATTGGTAGCATACTGTCAATACTATCATTTAGCTCAGCCACTTCTTCTTGAGAAAGGGCGTTTTTTAGGACGATAAAACCGCGCAGATCAAATAAATAAATTTCCATTTCAGTAGGTTTTTGTGGGTTCATATAAATTCTCCTCTTAAATTGATATTTATAAGCGAAAAAGAGGCGCAAAAACTATTCTTTGTCCTTATTTTCGCTTATGTGTTCCGAAGTTTCTAATTTGAATACTCTGTTAGATAACAGCTTCGGAACCCCGAGGAAACGAAGTTTGCAGTCGTCGTTTTATTTTAAGCAGGAACTTCGTTTCACTTTACTAAATAAAGTGGCATAGTCACTTGCCCGAAGATATTGTCTTGGCTTGTCTTAAAATTTGATTTATTTCAGAGCAGTTCATGACAGAATTACCTCCCTTGGTTGGAACCGTGTTGGTGTGCCAGTATAGAATTAATGAGAAGGGTGGGCAAAATATTGAGTCTTGACAAATAGAACAAACGGTCTTATTATACCGTTAGGTTAATTAACTGATTGGTTAAATAAAGAGCTTTCACTTATGATAAACAATGACGATCAATTAAGTATTACTTTTTCAGCGTTAGCAAATGGGACGCGACGAGCCATATTGGCGCGACTGGCCGAAGGCGAAGCGACGGTTAATGAACTGGCCGAACCTTTTCAAATGAGCTTGCCTGCAATTTCTAAGCATATTAAGGTGCTCGAGCGGGCCGGTTTAATCGTGCAAGGGCAGAAAGCCCAATATCGGCCGTGCAGTTTAGATGTGTCCCCATTGGTTGAGGTTGCAAATTGGACGGATCAATATCGTCCCATTTGGGAAGCTCGTTTCGATCAAATGGATACCTATATAAATGAACTCACTAACAAGGAGAATAATGATGAGTGACTCAAATTCAAATGATGCCTGTGTCGTAGAGCGGGTTATTGATGCCCCGGTAGAGCTAGTTTGGCAGATGTGGACAAAGGCTGAGCATTTTAAGAATTGGTATGGTCCAATGGGATTCTCAATTCCTGTAGCTGAGATTGATGCTCAAATTGGTGGCAAGCATCTCTTCTGTATGAAATCACCTGATGGTAATATGACAATGTGGTCGACAGGAGAGTTTACAGAGTTGGTGCCTAATCAGCGATTGGTTTATACGGATAGCCCGTGTGATGCAGAGGGTAATTTAATGTCACCTCAGGCGATGGGGATGCCAGAAGGGTATCCTACGACAACTGAAGTTAAAGTTGAACTAGAAGATTTGGGCGGGAAAACCAAGATGGTTTTGACCCATACTGGTGTTCCAGCTGGTGCTGCAGATGGTTGGTCACAGGCATTTGAGAAGATGGGCGCTTTGGTTGCTACTTTGTAAATAGACGCTATCAATGAGGGGTGAAGTGTGAAAATTACCCGTACCACAATTTACTCCTCATTTATTGATTTTTTTAACCCCATATTTGTCCTAATTGAAGCAAAATTTGAGCCAGTTTTGCAACGGCCGTTATAATTCCCCGTATAGCATCCAGAACAACAAGTTTATAGCGCACAGCTATTATGATTGGAGAATTCAATGCGTATTATTTTATATTTAGGCAAAGGTGGGGTTGGTAAAACAACCGTCGCGGCGGCAACGGCCGTTCGCAGTGCTGAATTGGGTTATAAAACCCTTGTTGCCAGCACCGATATTGCCCATAGCTTAGCAGACTCGCTTGATACTCAGCTAGGCGATCAACCTGTCGAAGTCGCTCCGAACCTTTGGGCACAAGAGATCAGCGTTGTAGCTGATATACACAACTACTGGGACACATTACAAACTTTTGTTTCAGGAATGATTAAAAACAGCAACGGGATGAACAACATCATTGCTGATGAACTGTCTGCTTTTCCAGGCATGGATGAAATTGTTAGTCTGCTCCACATTAACAAGCAGGCCAAAGAAAAGAATTTTGATCGGGTTATTATTGATGCTGCACCCACTGGAGAAACGATTCGGTTGCTAACTATGCCTGACACCTTCCGGTGGTATGCAGGGCATATTGCAAAATCAAGAATGGGGGTTGTCAAAGCGTTACGGCCGTTTGCCGGTCGGTTGCTTCAGGGTCCTGCAGAAATTTTAGATGCCCTCGAAAAACTAGACGCCGCGACTGCAGAACTGCGCGAGACGCTTAGCGACCCCAAAATAAGTAGTTATCGCGTTGTGCTTCAACCTGAAAAGATGGTTGTACGTGAAGCCGAGCGTGCGGTTAGTTATCTTGGTTTGTTTAACTACCCTGTGGATGCCATTGTTGTGAATCGAATATTGCCTGCTGACGCAGCTGAAAGTGGATTTTACCAATCGCGCCGTCAGCTCCAAGAGAAATATTTGGAAATGATTGACGCCAACTTTAAGCCGCTCCCTATGTGGCACGCCCCTTACTATCAACATGAGGTCGTTGGTGTTGAAGCACTGTCGCAGTTAGCCCAAGATGCCTTTGATGGCCAAGACCCCGCCCAAGTGTTCTTTGAAGGCAAGCTACAGGAAATTGAAGAGTTTGAAGACGGCCGTTGCGCCCTTAAAATTCCAATGCCTTTTGTTACCTCTGGAGATGTAAAGCTCCGGAAACGGGGTGATGAAATGTTTATCACGATTGGCAACTTTAAACGAGAAATGATTTTGCCCACCGTACTAGCAAAGCGCAAAGCGGATGGGGGTGCCTTGAAAGATGGCATTTTAGAAATTATGTTTAAAGCGCCAGAAGCGTCTTTAGCTACTCGCTAAAACGCTTATTTTTAAACTTATGATGAGCATCACTGAACATTCTCAGTGGTGCTTTTTTTATATTATTGGAGTTACGCAGTACCATTGGTGCAGACCAAACCTCAGAGGTTTTTTCCGGTTAACATCAGTTATTATCCAAATGCCTGTTTACGGTGTCGCATCAATATTGACTGAACAATACCGATGGCCATGTAAAGGGTTACGAGGGAGCTACCCCCATAGCTCACAAAGGGTAGGGTGAGACCTGTCACGGGTAAAACGCGTACATTCATGCCTACATTGACCACCGTTTGGAAGAAGAGAACGGCCGCAATGCCCGTGCAGGCGTACTTGCCCGCGGGATCAGGAGACAGCATTGCTGCCCGTAAAATGCGCCAAAGAATGAAGCCCATGACCGTAAGAACGATAAGAGAGCCAAAGACGAGCCCCATCTCTTCTGTAATGACCGAGAAGATAAAGTCTGTGTGCTGAACGCGTAAAAAACCAAGCTGGCTCTGGGTGCCATTAAAATAGCCCTTACCAAACAGGCCCCCGGTACCGATACTAATTTCTGCTTGGTCGACGTTGAAAACATCTTCAGGATCGGCGTTTTCGGGGCTGACAAACGTGGTAATACGGCTTCTTTGGTATGGTTGGAGCAGGGGAAAGACGGCCGTTAATCCCACAATTCCCAGAACAAACAGAATCAAAAAGTGTGATAAAGGCAACCCAGCCAGCCACATCATCACGAACCAAATGACAATATACAAGATTGACATCCCTAAATCTGGTTGTAAGAAAATAAACCCAATCGGTATGCCAATATAAAGGAGTGTTTTAATCGTGTTGGAGAAGCGATTGATATCGTGGCGGCGCAGCGCCAAAAATTGTCCAAAGGAAACTGGAATAAAAATACGGCCAAATTCAGAGGGCTGTATGCGCGTATCTGTACCAGGAATTTGAATCCAGCGCTGGGCAGCGTTACCGGTGGCGCCCAAAATTAATACCAAAGTTAAGGCAGCCAGCAGACCAAAATAGATATACCAATGACCGGAAGCCAAAATGCGGTAATCAATACCTGCTAAAACAATCATAATAATCGTACCGATTATCATCCATTGCACTTGGTCGGCGGGTAGTTCCTCGAAGGCGGGTGCCCCAGTGACAGCACTCCTGATCATTAAGATACCGTAGGAGGTTAATAGCAATACAGCTACTGTTAGCCAGATATCAAAATTTCGCCAAATCGAGGTTTGTGAAAGCAT
The DNA here is from genome assembly GCA_039029915.1 of Chloroflexota bacterium. Classification (GTDB taxonomy): domain Bacteria; phylum Chloroflexota; class Anaerolineae; order Promineifilales; family Promineifilaceae; genus QQUD01. Next base: position 18,017 of record JBCCFD010000074.1, on the reverse strand, counting down.
AGACCGAAATTCTAAACTTTAGGGATTAAGATGGGAAGGGTAACTCGGGGAGTTTTAATAATTGAGAAAATGAGGTAATTGGGCATTTAGGTCGTTACTTAATCACTCAATTACCTATAGGTAGTTTATTACCACAGTTTTCTAATACAGGTCCTATAGGTAAATTGATAATTTTTGTGTAGCAACGTATTAGCTATCAGTTTGCTTTTTGTTTACGGCCGTTTGCCAATAGTGGAATTTCAGCGACAAGCCGACTTTCCCGCTCAGCTTGTGTCAAATTTACCTCAACCGCTTCTGGATCAATCGTGAGATGCTTGGCGATGACAGCAATAATTTCATCTTTTATTTCCGCTAGCAAGCCCGGTGAGACATTCGACCGATCGTGAATAAGCACCATTTGCAAGCGTTCTTTGGCAATTGAGCCGCTTTTTGATTTTGTACCGAATAATCGTTCTGTCCAATTCATATTTTACTCCTAGTATTTCGCAACACCAGTTCACATTAAGGTTTGGCTGAGCGAAATACTCAGCAGTTTTCCGAATGACTTACATCATAAACTGCTGAGGACTTTTGGAAAACCGCACTAGTTGGTTCTTTTATGGTGAACCAAAGGATTTTTTTACGAGCGGCTAAAGAAACCGCTAACGCGATCTAATAGCGAAGTTTTTGCAGTGAGATCGATAAAAGGAATATTGTGCCCTTCGACTCGCTGGGCAATGTTTTTAAATGCTTGACTGGCGCTTTGACCATTAACACTGCTCATGGCAACGGGAGTCCCTCGATTACTACCAATAAGAATCGACTCATCTTCGGGAATAATTCCGATGATATCAACCGCTAGAATGTCGATTACATCATCTACTGAAAGCATTTCACCGCGGTCAACCATAGCTGGCTTGATGCGATTGATGATGAGTTTAGCTGGGCCTTTTTCTTCAGCTTCGATCATGCCTATGATGCGGTCAGCATCACGAACGGCTGATACTTCAGGATTTGTTACCACAATAACCCGATCTGCTGGTGTGATAGCGTTTTTGAAGCCTCTTTCGATGCCTGCTGGTGAGTCGATGATGATGTAATCCATACCCTCGTCTCGAAGCTGGTTGCACACGAGCATCATGTCTGATGGGGAAACGGCCGTTTTGTCTCTAGTTTGGGCGGCTGGTATGAGATAAAGCTCTGCTTGTCGTTTATCTTTAATCATTGCCTGACGAAGACGGCAGCGACCCTCAATGACATCTACCAAATCATAAACGATACGGTTTTCAAGTCCCATCACGACATCCAAGTTGCGTAAGCCGATATCTGCATCAATAGCAACAACTTTTTTATTTTGCATTGCTAAGGCTGAAGCGAGGTTTGCTGTGATAGTAGTTTTACCAACGCCTCCTTTGCCAGATGTAATCGTAATCACTGTGGTACTCATATCGTTCTCCTATACATTCTCTGTTAGGGTAATATCTTTAGTAACAAAGTCGTAATCATTAGCTAGTTTTAGATATGCTTTTGGGCTGCCAAGGTTCAGCTACAATTTGCCCTTTTGTAATCGTGGCTTGCTCGGGAATAACGGCCGTTTGTTTTTCATCTGGTGCGATCGCAATTTTGTCCGCAATTCGGAGCTGGGTGGGGTTAAGCACTAAGGCACAAATAATGGCCGCCTGATCCCCTTTCGCCCCGGCGTGAACCAGACCTCGTAACCGTCCCCAAACAATAACATCACCACCGGCAATCAGCTCGGCACCGGGGTTTACATCCCCAATTATCACAATAGAACCGTCCGCATAAATCGATTTCCCAGAACGAATCGTTTCCTTAATGATGAGATCTTCTTGCAGAGATGGGTTTACGGCCGTTTGGGTTTTGTGACGAGTTTGTAAAGGCTTGCCGTCCAAATCCGTTTGGCTTCCACCAAGGCGGGTCCCAAGATCCATTTTTCGAGCTGCTTCACGGGTATCTTCATGGTCACTTAAAATTGACCAAAGCTCAACGCCATATTGGGTAAGGGTGGTTGAAATTTCGGCAATGTGACGGCCGTTTAATTTCATCGGTCCAACATCGATAGCGACACGACTTCCTTGAAAAAAAGCTTGTTTTTCAGGCAAGGTTTTATTGAGTTGGTTTAAAAACTCAGCATAGGTAAGTGACCCTAATGAAATGAGTAAACCATCATTAACCCCTTTGATTTGAAGTTGCTCTGACATTTGTTGAATCATAAGAAATAATTAGGATGCGGGATAATACAACAAAACCTATTGTTGAAATAATACAACAAAGGCAGTTGAATTGCAACCATTAAAATCCTTAGCTGAAGAAATGTGGAGGGTAGTCACATTTAGCTATGTTGAAAAGATAGCCCAGCGATTATTGTATATCTGAATAGAAAGCGACTGTTTTTTACATCTGGGTGGGCCGAATGAATCAAACTATAGTTCCTGAATTTGTTTTAGCAAAGTATCAACAAGGTCTTTTTGTTGGTGAGTTTAAGGCCGCCACTTTATTTGTTGATATTTCGGGGTTTACAAAACTAACAGAAACATTTTTGATTCATCACCGTGAAGGAGCCGAAGCATTAACCGAAGCCCTGCGTCAAATATTTAGTCCTCAAATTCAAATCTTATATGAAAGAGGTGGGTTTATTCCCTTTTTTGCGGGAGATGCTTTCATTGCGATTTTTCCTTATGATGATGAAGATTTTGGAGAAGAAAGTGCCCATCTACAGGCTGTGAAAACGGCCGTTGATATTCAAAATTATGTCTGTCAAGACAATAATCATCGCTTGATTGAAACGAAGCACGGCACCTTTGGTTTCGGGGTCACCATCGGACTTGCTTTTGGCACCGTGCAGTGGGGGCTGCCCGGAAACTCGGATCAAAAATCATTTTATTTTCGTGGCGAGGCGATTACGGGTTGTTCAGATGCTCAAACCAAAGCCCAAACTGGTCAAATTGTTCTTCATCAATCAATTAAAACACGCCTCGATGAGTCGTTTAATATTGTGCCAACTCAAGAAGAAGCTTATTATTACCTTATCGACAGGGACCTCCACGTTGAGCAAGTTGAACCTGTACCTGAAACAGAACTTATACAGGATATTTCACCTTTTGTACCCTCTCAGGTTGTTCACCTGCAGGTCAATGAGTTTAGAGAAGTTTGTACAATATTCATATCTTTTGACCCCCCCAACGATGTTCAAAAATTTCATAACTTTGTATTAGAAGTGACAAACTTACTTAATCAGTACGGTGGCTATTTAAACCAAATCGACGTTGGAGATAAGGGGAGCCTGTTTGTTATTTTATTCGGCGCACCGGTGGCTTATGAAAATAATTTGCATCGAGCGTCTGGCTTCTTGCAAAAAATGCTGGAGTTGAATTTCCCAGTTCGTTGGCGGGCTGGTATGACCTATGGTCTCCTGTGGGCAGGTATTCGTGGAGGAGATAAGCGGACTGAATATGGGGTGGTTGGCAACGAAATCAATTTAGCCGCTCGCTTAGCCTTAAAAGCAGATTGGGGTCAAATCTTAGTCAGTGAAGTCGTTTATCGTGAGTTAAAAAATGCGTATTTATTTTACTCGTTGGGCAATTTTGAGCTTAAAGGTAAATCAGAAGAAATCCCTATCTACCTGTTTGTTTATCGATACGATTCAATTGACTATCATGATTATGGAGGTCAATTTATTGGGCGAGATTCTGAAGTGACCCAGTTAGAACTTGTATCAACGGCCGTTTTTACTCAGAAAAAAGCGCAGGCCGTCTTTGTTTATGGTGATATTGGGGTAGGTAAAACACGGCTTATTTTTGAGATGCGGAAAAAGATTTTATATCGATATTTCCCCCAAACCTTTTACTGTCAAGCGGATGAACTACAAAAAATATCGTTAAATCCTTTTAAGCGATTTCTACGTAATTATTTTGATCTTAAGCCTGATTTTACGGTTGAAGACAATAAAAACGCTTTTAACCAACAGTTTGCTTACCTTTTATCCCAGTTAAAAGACGGAGTTGAAAACTCGGGGGCTATCGTTCGTGAATTGGAGCGAACAAAATCTATTTTGGGCGCAATGGTTGGTCTTTATTGGCAAAACTCTCTTTATGAAAATCTTGAACCCGCCCTGCGCTTTGATAATACGATTCGAGCCTTTACCAATTTGCTCAAGGCAGCTTCATTAATTCGGCCGGTCATTTTGCATATCGAGGATGCACGCTGGCTCGATGACGATTCGGAAAATCTTTTTAAATCATTGACGTATGAACTAATAGATTTCCCCGTTCTGTTTGTATTAACCTGTCGCTATTTAGATTCGGGGGAGATTATTGAATTTAGCCATAATCCTAATATGCAGACCACCACGGTTAGGCTCGAGCATTTGAATTTGGATGAGGTTAGAACGCTGGCTGAAGATTTATTAAAAACGGCCGTTTCTGAAGAAGTAGCACACTTTCTGGCAGAGAAGACAAATGGCAATCCGTTCTTTATTGAACAACTGCTCGCCGATCTAAGAGAACGAGGTGCCCTGGCTTTTTCTGAAGCCAGTAACGTGACGCAAATTATTCAAAAAACAATCAAAATTGATGATATTCCAACCACAATCAATACTCTGCTGCTTTCTCGGCTCGATCGACTTGACCAAAAGATCAAGAACATCATTCGATCAGCCTCCGTGCTGGGGAATCAATTTGAATTATCTGTACTAGAAGAAGTTACTGGCGCTCCCTCAGATTTCAAAGAGCTAATTGACATTGCAGAACAACATCAAATTTGGTTTGCGGTCAATAAAAGAACGTATCAATTTAGCAATGCTCTGTTGCGTGATGCTTCTTATGCGATGCAGTTGAAATCTAATATCAGAGAATTGCATCGTTTAGCCAGCCAGGCCATAAATAAAATCTACGCGAATGATATTCAGAGCCATTATGCAGAATTAGCCTTTCATTCGCATAAGGGGGAGCAGTTTGCTATCGCTTCAAGATGGTATGAATTGGCGAGTGAAGAGGCTCAAAGTGATTTTGCAAATAATGATGCCTTAAATTACGTTACACTGGGATTAGAATTAAACCTTGAGCAAAATGTTGAGAGAGAATTTAATCTCAGGTTCCGTCGCGAAAACATTTTGGGAATTCAGGGTCAACGTAAATTGCAAAAACAGGAGATTGATCATCTACTGTCTATGGCAATTGACCAAAATAACTTGAAAAAACAAACGGCCGTTTATCATTTATTCGCCAAATACGCAGAGGCAACTGGTAATTATCAAGCCCTAATTGAGTACGCCAACGAAACCGCTCGACTTGCCCGAGATAGCATGGCAACAAAGGAACTTGTTGCGGCGCATTTGTTACAGGGCAAAGCATATTATCGGCTGGGTGAGTATGGACAAGCGCATCACTGGTTAAAAGAAGGGTTAGCGCAAGCTCAAATCAACAATCTTAAATCATTAGAGGCCAGTAGCCTGCGTCAAATTGGCATTGTAATGGTAGACGAAGGTCACCTTGAGAAAGCCGAGCAATATTATGCAGAAGCCTTGAAAATTTATACTGAAATTGATGAGAAGATGGGCGTGGGGACAACCTACAATAATTTAGGAGTTGTCAATTGGAATTCTGGGGATTTTAGTGAGGCTCAGGAGTATTATAGCTTTGCCCTTGCCATTTATGAGCAAATTGGGTATCGAAGAGGCGAAAATATGACCCTGATGAATTTAGGAATTATTGCAAATGATATTAGCGATTTTGAAAGGGCTCACAACTATTTTGAGCAGGTTAATCAAAATCTGAAAATCATTAATGAACGCTTTGGGATTTGTATCGCTAATTTGAACCGAATGGATGTCTTCCTCAATCAAGAGAATTATGATTCTGCGCATGAATTAGGGGGTCAAGTTTATCTTTTAGCGGAAGAAATAGGGGCGAAACGGCTCGTGGGGCTTGCCTTATCAAAAATTGGGGTCGTTCTTCAGCAAAAAGGGAAATTAGTTGGGGCTGAAAAAGCGTTTAACGACGCCATTGATATTTGGGTGCAGATGAAGCAAAAAGACCCTGAATTTGAAGTTAGGGCCCATCTAGCTTTGCTTTATTCAGATAAAAATATGCTCCACGCTGCCAAAGAGGAAATTGAATCTGTGATTCAATATTTAAATGAGAATCGTGCCAGAATTCCAAAGATCGGCTATATCAAAGAGACATTGTTTAATTGTTATTTAGTGCTCACCCGATTAGATGATAACAGAGCCGTCGACTATATTAAACAAGCGCATCAACTTTTGTTAGAGGCCTCTGAAAAAATTAGAGAAGAAAAATTCCATGATCGGTTTATGAATCATATGCCAATCAATCGTAAGATTGTTGATCGATATATTTTTCATTTTGCATAGCTGCTCGCTCAAAATCAACCCCTCATTTCACCTCAAAATAACAGTTAAATTTGTGCTAAATATTGAACTAAAATGTTCGAGACAGTAAATCTGTCAGAAGTTTTTGGTACTTTAGAGCTGGATCGTGGGCACATTTTAATCACACCCCGTTCTGAAAATTTTGGTTAGGATTAATTTCCTACGATATTTTTGATGGTGAAACAATTTTTGTAAGGTCAGAAAATTACGTTTTATAAATCAAGATAATTAGAGAACAAAGACTTAATTTGTTCGATTTATTTCAAGATTTTTCTTGTTCTCCGCATAGTCGATAAAGAATTATCTTATAACTTGAGCATTAGGATTGCACAGTTTTTCATTTATTTGCTCAAGCAAAAATGATCTTATAGAAGTGTTCTGGGTTAGGGAGCCAATATGAATACGGTAGTCAGGGAGACACCTCTTCTGGGAAAAATTGCGCGTACGTTTGCAGTTGTTTTTTTCATCTTTGCAATTTCTTCAACAAACTTCATACCAATAAACTACGATTCAGCTGAACTAAGTTACATCGTTCAGGCAGTTGATTTAGACACGGCCGTTACCACTGTCGAGCAAGTTGGCGCTGAAGTAACTTCAGAACTTGCCATCATTAATGGTGTGTCAACAAGTTTAAATGAGCAACAAGCGAACCAAATTGGCAAAAGGTCAGACATTGTGCGAGTGTGGCAAAATAGTAAAGTTCACGCTGCTAACACATTTGTTTCCCCCCAATATCAGTTCCCGACGCATGGATATAATGATCGGGGCCAGCCGTTAAACCCTGAGAATTTATCGACGTGTGAAGGCAGCCCTATGAGATTTCAACGGGTGCCATTAGAAGAAAGAGATGACAACAAGTTCATGTCCTTCTTTTTTGATATTGAGCCAAAGCAGCTTGATGATGAGGTGCACCTTTACTTTTTATTTGAAGAAAAGGGGTTAGAACTGGCTGAAGTGGAGGTGTATCAGGCGTCAACAAACAGCTGGCACGCATTCCCCATTGATGTGAAATCAACGGACAAAGCAATAATCCAATCGACATTAAATATTTCGCCTTTATTAACGTCGAATATAGATTTAGCTAACTTAGAAGTGCGATTTTTTGTCGCCGAAGCACAGGGAGCGCGAGGGGCTGCCAAAGTGAATTGTATGCTTGCTGTTGTGCAAAGTGGCATTCCCAATTTTAAGCCAAATGAATCAAATATGATTGCCGGGTTAGGTAATCAAGGGGTTGGGATTGGGATTGCGGTGTTAGATTCGGGAGTTGCTCGTATCTCTCCGCTTGGTTCTGAAGAAGAACCTGACCAGTTTGAAGATGGGTTGTTCGAAGGTTGGAATGCGCTCAATGACCCGACAATAACAAATGACAATGCTGATTTTGATTTAAATGGTCATGGAACGGCCGTTGCGTCGATCATTAGCAATTTTTCCATAAATCTTGAAAATTCTCAGTTTCTTGGCGTTGCGCCTCAATCGCAGATTATTCCGATAAGAGTGCTTGATGATCAAGGTGGTGGGTCATATGCAGACATCATTCAAGGTATTCAATGGGCTATTGAAAATAAAGACGAATATAACATCAGAATTCTAAATTTATCCTTTTCCGCCACGCCACAATCTTACTATTGGGATGATCCCTTAAATCAGGCTGTGATGACAGCTTGGAAAGAAGGAATTGTCGTCATTGCTGCTGCTGGCAACAAAGGCCCCGAACCTATGACGATTGGCGTTCCAGGAAATATTCCTTACATCATCACTGTTGGTGGACTTTCCGTTGGGGAATTATCTTATCATTCAGCGGATGATTCGATTCCTACTTTTTCATCAGTTGGCCCAACATTTGAGGCATTCGTTAAGCCAGATTTAATTGCTCCGGGCGTCAATTCAATTAGTATTTTGCCCGATGGGTCTACGCTCTCTGGGAAATTTGCAGATGACCAAGCTCTGATTCAGGAACTTGTTATTGCAGATTATTTTCCTGATTCAGATGATGATGACCTCGTTGGGTATCAATACTATTCGATGAGCGGCACGTCTATGAGTACAGCATATGTTAGTGGCGTGGTTGCCTTAATGCTTTCAGAGAACCCAACCCTAACACCAGACGAAGTTAAGTATCGTTTGATGGCTTCGGCAAACACGGCCGTTACTAAGCACGGCGAATTGGCCTATAGCGTTTGGCAGCAAGGTGCTGGTCAAGTCAATGTCCTGAAGGCCGTCTATGGTCATTATGTGGGTGCTGCCAACCAGGGAATGAATATTGAAGCTGACTTGAACGGGATTGTGCACTATGGTGGAGCAACCCGATGGGATCCCGATACTGGAACCTATTATCTTGTTGATGCAAATGGCAATTCGATAGGGTATGAATGGCAAAATGGAGCGGTTACATCCGACGGATATGCGTGGAGTGATGGATATGCGTGGAGTGATGGATATGCATGGAGTGATGGATATGCATGGAGTGATGGATATGCGTGGAGTGATGGATATGCATGGAGTGATGGATATGCATGGAGTGATGGATATGCATGGAGTGATGGATATGCGTGGAGTGATGTAGGTCAAGCATCTATGGCAGTCACTTCTCAAAACGATTAGCGGTTTTAAGTACAAAAAGAGTGCTTTTTTGAGGTTCAAATAATGCTTTTTGAGCCTCTTTTTATTTAAAAATAATTGCCTAGGATCAATTACCTACGAGAATAAACCCCAGATGACCGGCGTGTAACAATTTTCGTAAGATTTCAACAATAATGTAAATGTTAGAACAAAACTGAACGGGAATGTAGTGTATGACTAGCTGGTTTGTTCTTGGGTAGTATCGAAGTAAACGATATTTTAGGGAGCCACAAATGGATATTAAAGCCACCAATTCCAAAAAACAATGGTTTATATTGTTTCTTGGCACATTATTATTTCTCGGGAATTTTGGGAAACTTCTAACTTCTGAACCCTCATCAGTATTAGACAACACAACATCATCATTTATCGTTCAAGCCACTAATGCTGAAACGGCCGTTACCTCTGTTGAGCAGGTGGGCGGTGTTGTTATTTCTGAGCTTCAAGTTATTAACGCAGTAACGGCAGAATTAACGGTTAATCAAAAGCAAGAACTAGAATCATTGACCCAAATTCTTCGAGTTTGGAAGGATTCTGAGGTTCAATCCACATCAATTGCTCAATCTCAAACCTTTTCACCCGTTGTTGCAGAAGATTCAAATTATACCCAAATGGACCTTGATAAAATTTCGACGTGTCAGGATGGGCAATATGAAGAGTACGGTCGAATCCCGAGTCGTCCAAGAGTGTCATATGAAAATTGGTATCAATTTAATGTGCCTCAATACGATGAGGGTTCCCAGATTCAATTGCAATTTGATTTCAAAGAACAAAATATCAATGAATCCCGTCTCTGGCTATATCAGAATTCTACAAATGAATGGCATGAATTCACCATTAATTCTTACGTTAGTGATAATACATTCATCCGCTCAACATTTGATCTAACCAACCTCCAATTTACCTCAGCAGATTTAGTAAACCTCGATATGTATTTTCAAGCTGCAAAAATAAAGAGAACGCGTGCTATTGCAGAAATTGATTGTATCAATCTCATAGTTTCAAATAGCTCTGGGACTATTGGCGATGAGAACAATCGCAATGGTTCAGATGCAAAAGCGAATGTTAACGCTGGGCCAGTTTGGGCTATTGGTAATTTTGGTCAGGGTGTTGGTGTTGCTGTTATCGATTCAGGCGTTGAACCATTTCATTCACTTTCAGGTTCAACCGATAGCTATGTTCAATCTGGAATTGTTAATGGTGTTGATTTGACGGGGACTCACCAAAACGGAATATCGGATAACAATGGTCATGGTACATCAATTGCTTCGATCATAAGCAATTATCTAATGAACCCATTGAATGGTGAATACTTTGGGATTGCCCCTGATTCACACATCGTTCCGATTACCTCTTTGAAAGAAAACGGTAGAGGGCGCTATTCGACAATTATTGCTGGAGTGCAATGGGCAATAGAAAATAAAGACACCTATAACATTCGTGTTATCAATATGTCTTTATCTGCACCAGCTAAATCACATTACTGGGATGATCCATTGAATCAAGCTGTTATGCGTGCTTGGGCTGAGGGCATTGTTGTTGTTGCGGCTGCAGGTAATCATGGACCTGATGCGATGTCCATTGGTGTTCCCGGAAATAATCCTTACGTAATAACAGTGGGGTCTCTATCTGATGCTCGAACACCAGCGAACTGGCAAGATGATTATGTGCCAAGATTTTCAGCCATTGGGCCAACTTATGAAGGGTTTGTAAAACCTGAAATCGTTGCTCCCGGCGTGCGAATTGCCGGTCCCTTACCAGATTGGGCATTATTGGCTAATAAATTTTCGCATAGAAAAATTGGGTATCGTACCTCCGGTGCCCCATATGAGTATTATGAATTAAGCGGAACCTCAATGAGTACGGCACAAGTATCTGGGATTGTCGCTCTGATACTGTCAGAAAACCCTAGCCTGACACCCGATGAAGTTAAGTTTCGCTTAATGGCGTCAGCGAAAACGGCCGTTACAAACGAAGGCCAACTCGCTTTTAGTATTTGGCAGCAAGGGGCTGGCCGGGTAGATGCTTTTGACGCAGTGTATGGTGAGCATCAGGGAGCCGCGAATCAAGGCTTAGATGTTTGGGCAGATTTAGCCGGAACTCAACATTTTGGTGGGCCAACTCGCTACGATTTCGATACGAATACATTTTATATTGTTGATGCAGAAGGAAACGCGACCGGTTACGCTTGGAGTGATGGGTATGCCAACGTGGATGGTTACGCCTGGAGTGATGGCTACGCGTGGAGTGACGGTTATGCATGGAGTGATGGCTATGCTTGGAGTGATAGCTATGCTTGGAGTGATAGCTATGCCTGGAGCGATAGCTACGCTTGGAGTGATTCGGCTGAGGCATCTATGGCGGTCACACCGCTTGAGGATTAAGTGAAACGAAGTTCCGTTTTTGAATAAAACGCTGGCTTTAAACTTCGTTGCCTCGAGGTTCCGAAGCTTTTAGCTAATAAGGTTTTCAATTTAGCTACTTCGGAACACTAAAGTGAAACGAAGTTCCTGTTTTGAATAAAACGATGGCTATAAACTTCGTTTTGCTTAACCAGTGAATCGGGTCGTTGAACTCAAGAGTTAGAGTTGTAAAAATTATTTTGGCCCCGTCATTAAGACGGGGCTTTTTTATTGACTGACTTGAAATCCCGATAGTTCATGGAAGTTGCCAATAATGACACCATTTTGATCAACTTTGGGCAATCGGCGTAGGGTTTCTAAGAGATAGAAGCCAACAATTACTCGATATTCACCATCATGTAGGTCCCCCGCTAATTGAATGGTATATGGGTCGTTGATGAGTGAGTCATTTTCCCATTGGGATGTCGGTAGTGTGCCTTGAAGTGGCCAGCTATCAATTTGGCCGACAATCTGATCATCTTGGGCTAACACCTGGATGAAGACCGTGTAATCTTCATCCATTTGAGAGAGCTGTTGCCACGTAAAAGTAAGATTTAACTGCCCTCCCGGGCGTAGTGAAAAGCTATCAATGTTTGTTTCAATTAAGGCGATCTTATCTTCAAAATTAATGGCGTTTTCTGGTATTGGAATTCCACTTACCTCAATGTCACCAACGGCACAGTTTGCCGATCTTGGTCTCAACCAGCCGCACTGAGCTGAATTTTGGGCTGAGATAACGAGCTGATAACGGCCGTTTACGACATCACTATCAATTGTTTTTAAAGACAAGGTCTGCACTTCAGATATGGTTGGTTGTTCCAAGCCCGGCACCGGTGTGAACGGTACATTTCTTAACAAGCTGAGTTCAAAATTCTGCTCACCATAGCCAAAGAAAGTGGCAGCTTGGTCAGATAAGGGACGGATGGTTTGAGACGTGGTCATGCCGTAAACGGCCGTGTTGTCAACCACCATCCTTAAATCAGTTTCTGGGGTAAACGCCACATTTGGCTCAAGTTCAACTGCTGTTAATAGTTGCCAGTCAAGGTCTTCTTCTTTAGAAAAAGGGTCGCCTAAGGCAACTTCAAGCGCAACCCTTTCTGCTTTGCTTAAAATTGGGTAGGGTAAGGTGTGATAGTCAGTCACAATCTCATTCCCTTTCCAAGCAACGGTGGGATATGAGTTATTGGCTGGATGCTGACCAGCAGTGGCTGAAAAGCCGCGCCATCGGACAAAAACATGTTGAACCTTGGTCACGGCCGTATTCGCCTGCCAGTAGAGGGTAACGGCCGTTGACTCAGCATCCGATTCTGCAATGGGTTCAAGCAAAAACCCGAGTAAGCGAACCTCTTCAAATTGTAAAGTGCTTGGCGTCATGTTTTCCGGCGGATTGCTTTGGGCAGCTGTTGAAACATGGACCAGCGGGCCAGCCGAATTAAGATGGTAGATACTTTCCAATCCGGGCAAGAAGCGAGCCAGGTAGACACTCTGCCCCACCGCAAGCCTGCCGTCCAATTGAGCGCGATAGGCCGCCTCATCAGGCCAAACGGAAATATCTAGGTCGGGTCGAAGCCCTTCACTTTGTTGTAAATAAAAAAGCGGTGGAAATTTGACGCTGTCTGCCAAAATGGCGGCATTTTGGTCAAGGGGTTGGTTAAGAACGGCCGTTCCCCAGCGAGTGCGCCCATCATCAGCAAACTGCGTCACATGAGCCCACTGGTTCACCGCACTATTAATGATGGGGAGCAAAAATATAAACAGAAAAAATGGCTTTAAGGATGGCCCATTCCCGTGCCCAAGCTTGAGCGCATTAATGCCTAGACCCCAATTGGGTATCGCTAAACCTGTTTTAATAGCATACCCCCACCAAATGCCGATGACAATTTGGGCCGGTATGAGAAAAACGGCCAGATCAGGGACGTAGTAGTTTAGACAATAGAATGAATAGCTGAGAAAGATCAAAAACTGCACAACGGCCGTTTTCCACTCTTTGTAAAAAAGCAGGCCAAATCCAACCGCTGCGACTATCAAATTAAACCAGCCCCAGTTTTCCAAAAAGAGCCGCCCGACGACTTCATATCGAGTGGGGTCATTGAGCCACGCTTGCCATTGCAGCGCATCTTGGAAGCGTCCGCCAACGACCCAATCAAAAAAGCGCTGGGTGCCCATGGGCTCATTGTTAACCGCCTGCCAGCGCAAAGGGAGGTAGGCATAAAGGATTAAAGGAGCTAAGCCGCTCGCTAACCCTTTAGCAATAAAACGAGGATTTAGAAAGTTAAGCTTCGCCCCATTTTTTACCGCAAAATAAAGCGTTAGAAAGGTCGCTGGCAGTAAAAATACCGTGGTGACGTGATTAGTCATGCCAAAACCGAGCAATACGGCCGTTACTAAAACATCTCGTTCCGTAGACCATGCTCGATTTTCGTTCTGGTTCCAAGGCATCATTTTGGCCAACATCATCATAACGAGGCAGATGAACAGAGCGTGCAGGGCATACACTTCAGCCACAATTGCCTGACTCCAAAACGTCGCTGAGACACCAATGGATACGGCCGTTAAAATAGCCGGTAGCGGTTGTCGCCACCATTTTTGGAGCGTGATATACAAGATGGAAACGGCCGTAATCGCAAACACGATTGAGCCAAAGTTAATGCGCCAAGCAATACTATTGAGTGGGAGGAAAGAAAATAACCGCCCCAGCAGAAGGTAAAGCGGGTAACCTGTGGGATGAACGATGCCCAGCTGAGGAACGACGACTTGAAACTCAAAGGTATCGTCTCGTCCCACAAAGGTAGATGTGGTTAGTAAATAAATGGGCAGCAGCGCGACCCAAATGAACAGCAGCCCGCGAAACGGCCGTTTTTTGAGCCACTCCTGAGCAAACAAAAGAAAACACAGCCAAATTGAGGCTCCAAAAATGAGCCGACTCTGTATGAGGTTGACGCTTGGATTGCTGAGATAAATAAAGTTTAGGAGAAGCGGCGAGAGATAAACGGCCGTGGTTTGAACTTTATTTTGGACAAATGCCCACACGCTCATTGTCAAAATAGCGATGAGCGGAAAGACAAATATCGGGTTTCCTAACCAAATTGCCCTTGGAAAAAACAGCTCATACCCAATTCGACTGCTGGCTAATCCCCCAATAAACAGAAAAAAGAACAGGCTAAATTGTTGGGTTGCATAACTAACTTTTTCTTGAGTCCTCATCTGCCCATATTGTACCTTTCCCCGAATAATAGTAAATATTGCACCGATGTTGACCAAACCCCTGCTTTGAAGTCTAATTTGAAAAAAGGAGTTCACCATGTCAGATTCTGATTTCCACATTGAGACATTAACCGTACATGCAGGCATTGAACCAGACCCTTCCACTGGGGCTGTGATGACACCAATCTACCAAACGTCTACGTTTGCTCAGCTAGATGTGGCCGAACATCAAGGCTACGATTACTCCCGTTCAGATAATCCAACCCGCACTGCGCTCCATAACTCACTGGCTGCCCTCGAAGGGGGCAAGCATGCCCTTGCTTATGCGTCGGGTATGGCCGCTATTGATAATATGATGAAGCTGGTCAAGCCGGGCGAACAGGTCATTAGTGGGAACGATGTTTATGGCGGTACCTATCGCCTTTTCACAAAAGTATTAGCCGATTATGGTATTGAATTTGTGTTTATTGATACGACAAACTTGGAAGAGCTAGAGGGTGCGATTACCGAAAAAACAAAATTGGTGTGGTTAGAAACCCCCACCAATCCGATGCTAAAGTTAACTGATATTCAAGCCGTCGCTGACGTTGTTCACAAAAAAGGGGCTTGGCTCGGCGTTGATAACACATTTGCTTCCCCAGTCTTGCAACGGCCGTTAACGCTAGGCGCAGACTTTGTGCTCCACAGCACCACAAAATATATTGGTGGACACTCCGATGTTGTTGGTGGGGCGATTATTACGAACAACACCGAAGCGTATGAGCGACTTAAATTTTTGCAAAACGCGATTGGTGCGGTGCCTGGACCAATGGACTGCTTTTTAACATTGCGCGGCATCAAAACCTTAGCGTTACGGATTGGCGCCCACTGCCGTAACGCCACTCAGGTCGCCCAATTTTTGGCGGATCACCCAAAGGTGTCTGAAGTAATCTACCCCGGCTTAGAAAATCATCCTCAGTATGAGCTAGCCCAACGGCAAATGGCCGGGCCGGGCGGAATGGTTTCATTTGTGCTCCACGGTGGTGAAGCGGCTGCTAGGATTCTTGCCAAAGAAACAAAGCTCTTTACCCTAGCTGAATCGCTTGGGGGTGTTGAATCGCTGATTGAGTTGCCGGCCCCCATGACGCATGCATCTGTTGCTGATTCCCCTTTGGCAATTGATCCGGGTCTTGTTCGCATTTCAGTTGGTATTGAAAATCCCAAAGATTTGATTGCCGATTTGAAAGGCGTGTTGAATAAGGTTTAATGATTAGGGATTGGGGATATGTGATTGATGAATCATAAATCCCCAATCAATCCCCAGCAATCAGGAACTTATGAATATTCTCATTACCGGTACGTCATCAGGTATAGGCTACGATGCTGCTCGCTATTTGATTGAGCGGGGGCATCGCGTGTTTGGGTCGGTGCGAAAAGCTGAAGATGCAGAGCGCGTGCAGGCTGAGTTGGGTGATCAATTTACCCCGCTGGTGTTTGACGTCACGAATGAGGTAGAGATAAAAACGGCCGTTTCTCACCTCAAACAGCATTTGGCTGGCGAGGGGCTAGACGGCTTGGTCAATAATGCTGGTATTGCCACACCGGGACCGCTTCAATATTTGCCGCTCGATGAGCTACGCAAGCAGTTGGAAGTGAATGTGGTGGGGGTAACGGCCGTTACCCAAGCCTGCCTCCCCTTACTTGGTGCCAAAGCTGACTCAAAACATCCGCCCGGTCGGATTGTTAATATTAGCTCGGTCAGCGGCCAAATTGCTTACCCTTTTATGGGAGCTTATGCGGCGTCAAAGCATGCCCTGGAAGCCCTTTCGGATGCGTGGCGCAGAGAACTAATGATGTTTGGCATTGATGTTATCTTGATTGAGCCAGGCACAGTCCAAACCCCAATTATCGGCAAATTTCAGGGTCAGATTGAGCGTTATTTAGGGACGGAATACGGCCGTTTTTTCCAGCCAATGACTAAAGAAGTTGCCAAGCGAAGCAGCAACAACCTGCCCGTTGAAAAAATTAGCATGGTGATTGACAAGGCGCTAACGACCAGCAATCCTAAAACACGATACCCAATCCCCCGCCGTTGGCTAACAGGTTGGCTGTTGCCTCGTTGGCTACCTGATCGCTGGTTTGATCAAATCGCCGCGAGGCGTTTAGGGTTGAAAAAATAAATAGGTGCAGTGGCTCTCTCAGGTAAGAAAACAGCTTTCCTATTTTGTAAAAACTGATGACCGGTAAATTTTTCAACTGATAATTCTTGCTCAAATTCAACCAAATCATGTGCAAAAGAAGTGATGACACCCAACACAGCTATTTGTTCATGTTTATCCTCCTTACCCTGACGATTGACGACCTTGGGCCCAAATTTGAACGAAACAAAAGATGTTGAGCACGCCTATAACCATTTCGATAATTGCCACTCGAATCAAATCTGGATTGGGAACCCCATCAATGATAAAGCTGAGTGTTCGGCCTAAAATAATGCCGCCGAAAATGACCGTTGTCACAACAAAAGATGTTGGTCTAAAGTCCGCTCTTCTTGCACCAAGCAAGGCGACGATGCCACCCAATAGCAAAACCGCCCCAACCCCTCTAATTTCGTTTACCAAATCAACGGCCGTTTCTAAACTATTTTCGGGATTCTCGAAAAAGATTTGTAGGAAAACAGCGCCCGTCGGATTAATTAACCGAGATGAGCTGGCATAAAACAACGCTAGACCAGATAAAATCAAGACAATAACTTTCAAGTTTTTCATAATATTTTTCTTGTACGAAAATCTCTTGTGGTTTCTATATGCTGGTTTGTAAACACAACGAGGACGCCCCTCGCGTGGCGCCCCTGTTGTATGTCTGAGTATTAGACAGCCTCTGTTTCAGGCAGCAGCTCAGACAAGAATTCCCGCATCGCGGCCGTTGCAGCCTCTGAGGCACCTAACTGAAAGAAGTGATTGCCATCGATAAACTGAACGCGGCCGTTGCTAACAAAATCTGGGGTGTTTTCATACTCTTCCGGATGCTGGCCTGGGTCGTGTTTACCTTGCAGGAACAAGACCGGCATCGTCATCTTTGCAAATAAGAAATTGTGACGATCTTCTAATTCTTGCTCTAGGCTAGTGTGGTCAAATTGTCGAGGTGAGGCTTCCGCGATACCTTTGAACTTAACTTCATAATCAATCCGGTTTAACACTTCTGGCGGAATGTCCTTGACGCGGTAAGCACTGGCCACATAAGCCAATCGGGGGAAGCCAGTCCAGCGCATCAGCTTGGGAAACCATGATGAGGCGAACACCTTGTGCGGTGGCTGGGGGTCACCGTGTGGTTCATTTGCTGACTGCTGCATTCGCACATAGCGCAAGACGCGCTCCTCCATCCCGTCGACGTTGAGCAGATGATCGGAGATGACTGCTCCGCGGTCG
>JBCCFD010000073.1:0-23806 GCA_039029915.1 Chloroflexota bacterium | reverse complement strand
AGTGAAACGAAGTTCCTGATTAGAATAAAACGACGGAACACTTAACTATGCTTTACTCATTGCGGTTTTAATTTTCTTGTTTGCAGAAACGTTTTCCCAAAACTGATCTTTATATTCTGGTTCATCAATTTTAGCCGCGAAACTTTCCAGATAGGCATACGCTTCTTTCAAAACTTCCAGCGCACGAGCATCATCCGCTTCTTCCAAAACCTGATAACAAATCCAGTACACTCGACTCGGCAAATTGACGCCATCTACAGATTCCTTATTGATATGGGCCAAAACTTGATCTATCTGCGTCACTGCTTTGTCAAGCTCGCCACTTTGCAAGTGCAGTTTGGCCAAACCCGCCTGTGAGTTCACTCGAAGATGAAACTCTTTATATTTTGTGCGTAGTTCAATCGCCTCTTGATAATTTTTAACGGCCGTGTCTGATTCGCCTAAATTCACCTGGGCATCGGCCAGATGGGTTAAGGCATAGCTTAAAACATGCCGATCTTCACGTTCACGGGCACCGTCCAGTGCGCTTTGCGCATCCTTAGCTGCGTTTTCATTGTCTCCCATCAGTTGGTACACCAGCGACCGAAACACAAGCGCTTGATCTCGATTTCGCTGAGCATTAATGTCAGCAAAAAAGGCTAACGCAGCGTGATACAGTGCTAAACTTCTATCAAAATCGCCAATGTAAATCCACAGAGCACCCAGAGCAGATTTAGCGTTTCCTACTCCTTGCTGATAACCCAATGCTTCAAAGCCATCTAATGTTGTCGTGTGATAACGAAGCGCTTTAGAAAACGCGCCCTGCTGGAAAGCAACATTTCCTAGGTGACCTTGCGCCATTAATTGGCTCCACTTGTCGCCAAGTTCAATAAATATCTCATCTGCTTCTCTCAAAAACAGTTCAGCCTGCTCATAATCTCCTATTTGGGAAGCCACAAATCCAAGATTTCCTAAGTTCCAGCTCATTCCGGCTCGATTGCCAGAATCCTGATGATTCTTCAGCGCTTTAAGCAAAGCCTCTTGCGCCTCTTCATAAAGTCCTTGTTTTAAGTAAGAAATACCTATGTTGTTATATGAGCTGCCGACGCCGTCAATTTCATTAAGCTCTTGGTGAATGTCTAAGGCGGCCAAACTATTTTCTCTTGCCTCTTCAAATAGGCCTTGAAAATCAAAGACCACGCCTAAGAATCGCAAACTCCTTGCTTCAAGGTCTTTATATTCATACTGTTGGGCAATTTTCAATGCTTTCTCTAGTGAACTTTGGGCTTCTTTTAGCTTACTTTGAGGCCATAACGCCTTACCCAAAATAATGTAGCCTTGGGCAAGATGGTAACTGTTGTTTAATTGGGTGGCGAGCGAAACGGCCGTTTGAGCCATATCCACCGCCTTGGCCCCATTTGAGATCAAGTCTAGGTAAGTTGCTTCTCGTATGGCCAGCTCAGTTTGCCTTTCCAAACCAGCAGGGGTGTCAAGCGGCATCTCCGCCACAATTTTCTGGAGTAAATCTAAATCTTGCCGCTGTGCTTCTCGCATACCGCGAATGCCATCAATGCTCTCCCGCGCCAGCAGCAGCTCATACCTTGCACCTAGGTCAGTTTCAGGCAATAGCTCTAATGCCCGTGAGTAGTAGCTAACAGCCTCAGCGTTATCGTACCCAGTGGCTGCCCTATCCCCAGCCTCGGTGTACCAATGGATGGCTTCATCGCGATTCCCACCTCGATCAAAATGGTAGGCTAAATCAACCGCCCAAGGGGTTAAATCTTTTTCAAACACCTGCAAAAAGGCGCTTGCCGCCATGAGATGAAGCGTTTGTAGACGAGCCTCTAACTGCATCTCATAAGCGATGTCTCGCATAAGTGCATGTTTAAACAGGTAGTGCATTTCGGAAATCGCGGACCAAATAGACGCTTTCTCGGCCTCTTTTACCTTATCGCTCAGGTCTAGATCATGGCGCAAGATATGGGAAAGAATCACAATTTCAAACTCTCTCCCTAAGATGGCTCCCGTTTGTACGACGTCACGCACCTCTTGCACAAGTTGATCAATACGAGCAACCAAAATAGTGCGAACGTCAAAGGGTATGGCTTGGCCAGCTTTTGTTAATGTAATGGCCCCCTTTTTATCTTCGGTTAAATAATTGTTTTCCTGCCAGTAAAGCAAGAGCTGTTCCATAAAAAATGGATTACCATCTGTGCGCTGAGCCAGTTCTTTAATTAATTTATCTGAGGCCGTGTCGCCTAGCCGATCTTCAGCAAAATCGTGAATAAAGGTTAGGTGCAACGGCCGTATTTGGAGCACTGTTTTAGGTTCTTGAACATCTTCATCAAACAAATTTTCTGGCAAAGGGGTGCGGGACGTAATAACGAGCGCCAGCGGCAGATGTTGGACATTCCGAAAAAGCTGTTTGAGCATTTCCGATGAATCACCATCTAACCAGTGAGCATCTTCCAAATGCAAAATAACGCCGTTGTCTTGACAAAGTCTCACGATCAGCGCCTTGATACCAGTTACGGTGTTTTCAAAGCGCCGAGTAGGTTCCATTGTAGCAATTAGCTCAGGCCGATAATTTAGGCCTAAGAGGGCGGCAATGAAGGGTTGTCGCTTTTCAAGAAGCTCCCTCTGCAGAGCATTTTCAGTTTGCTCAACAATGTTGTCAAAAATATCCTCAAAGTTAGCTATATTTTTATCTTCACTGGCTAAAGCACTTTGTTCAAAAAGCTGGCGGAGCATGTAGCGAAATGGATTGAGTGATTGGCGCAGAACTTCATCTGTCTGTAGCAGAAAAATTTCGCTGTAATCTAAAACCGTTGATTCCTCAAAGAAATCGTGAACAATCCGACTTTTACCAATACCGGCTTCGCCAATGATTGCGATCACACCGGCATATTGACCATCGTTAAGCGGGGAGATGGCTTTCTCTAAAACGGCCGTTTCTTGCATTCGGCCAATCATACCCCCATTAAAAAATGGATCGCGTTCAACGGGTTGGCGGCGCAACAGCGCAATAATAGGGCGCGGTTGCTCAAACCCCTTAAATGATGCAAGGTCGCGATAATCAAAAACAAAATCTGTATCGACATGGGCTGCTGTTTCTGAATCAACCAAAATTTCATTCCACTGTGCTGCCACCATCTGGCGCGCCGCCAAGTTGACATAAGAGCTATAGCACGTGTACTCAACCCGCTCTCCGTTCCCAACGTACCCTGCAAACGCCATATTAGAGCTTAATCCCATGCGCATCTCCACGTTGGCGTGGCGTCGCAAATCGAGCGCAAAGCCTAAAGCACGAGAAATATCATTTTCGTAAACTTCAGGTGCCCCCCAGAAAATATGGAGCGTTCCTCCTGAGTCAAGATCACCAATCCGTCCAATTCGACACAGATAGCCACCGTATTGGTTCAACAGGCGAAAAAAGAGCTCATAAAACGACTCATCCTCTGGCATGGTTCGTAAATTAACAAATAGTGAAACAACGCGTCGAAATTCACCAATGGTTTGGGGCAGTCGCTCGGAGGGATAAAAAGAGTCCGCTAAGTCCGCATCAACTAGAAAGGTCTTCTTAACAGATACGGCCGTTTCTGTCAGTTCATCTAGTTTAACGGCTTCCGCAAAATAAAAGCCCGCTTTTTCCGAAGCTGTATAACTAGTGGGAGGCAGAAATGGCGTGATGGAAGGCGCAAATAAAACCTCACCCGCCACGGCGTGGGCATCGCCCAACAGGCACTCTGCCATCGCCGCCCCTTCGATAAAGTATGCTCTAAATTGGTCGTTTGGATTGGTAGACGCTGCCCCTTGCCAAATGCCCCATTCCACCTCACCAATCGACACTACGACTTTGGCATCAAATGAAAAGCTGCCAAAAGGTGTTTGAAAGGTGTGATTCTGGGTCATGTATTCGTGCATCTGCCAAGCAGAAAGCACCGCGCTTTGAGCGGCTCTGGCCCAATTGTCATTTTCAACTGTAAAAACAACCTTTAACCCATCCCCCGCAAAACCAGAAATAAAGCCCCCATAATCGTGTGCGGTTTTTAAAAGGGGCTTGAACAGGGCCGTTAAAACATCAGCCAACACTTCAACGCCAGCCTTGCCATACTGCATTAAATTGGAGGTTAAAGGGGTAAATCCAGATGTATCAATAAAAAGACAGGCAGCAGAAAAACGGCCGTTTTTCTGCCCATCTTTTAAACTATCTAAAATAAAATCTGGAACCAGTTTATATTGAGGCATCCCAATAGCGTGTCGTTACTCAACAATGACAGATAGCTTTAAACCATCTTTTAAACTATTGGCCACAATGCAGGAGCGTTCAGAAATCGTAACGAGTTTTTCAAACAACTCTTTATCCTCATAGTCACCAGACACCCGCATGCTCACTTCTGTAAATCGAGCTGGCGATCCGTCTAGTGTGCCCGTAATGCTCGCTTGCATATTAGAAATAGCAGCTTCCCGAGTGCGCACAGCCTCAAGCAAATTGCTCATAAAACAACCGCCCAGCGCTACAAGCAACAGTTCGCCCCCCATTGCCCCTTTATCACTGCCGCCTTTTGCTTCAGGTCGGTCTATCAGTACTTCATGCCCGCGAACTGAAGTATAAGAAGTCGTTGGACTTTCCTGAGATACTTGAATGTTGACTTCTGCCATTATCATTTCTCCTAATTGATGAAAGAAGAAAACCCTCCTTCAAATTCTATTTTCCTAACAATAAGTGTTACGCAGGCTGTCGTCAGATTCCTGATTAGCCCCTTGGGCATGGTGAGGACTCTGACTAAATTATGTGTAACTCTATTTTAATTATACGGAAAGCTATTCAAGATACCCATAAACTCCCATTAAGCCGTTTACTATGACTTTCCAAAAAACACGAAAATATACGATTCACCTAACGTAATTTTAGTGCAAAATTGGAGAAACCAATTTCTATGAATAACGTTATCATTGAATAATAGTTCAACGATGCAATTTGATAATAATGTAATTCCGTTAGCGCCGATAAACGATTACATCATATTGTTTCAAAGAACAAATCCCTACACAGCATCAAAATTTTGCTCTATCAAAGAGCAAAGGTATACTAATTTGCCAAATTGTTCTATGCCAATTCTCATATGAAAATTGGCTCTCATCTATCAAGGAGAAGAAAATGAGAAAGTATCTATTGATTGCAACACTCTTATTTGCCATCTTCCTCGCTGCTTGTGGTGGCGGTGAAGTTGACACATCGGCGCTTGACGCGCAGATTGCTGACCTAGAAGCACAAGTTGAAAGCCTCGAGGGCCAGTTGGCTGACGCAGAAGCAATGGACGATGAAGCAATGGACGATGAAGCAATGGAAGAAGATGCAGCTCCATCTGCTGACACACTTGCTACCGTTCAAGAACGTGGCGTTTTGAAATGCGGCACAGGCGCTGGCGCTAGCCCAGGTTTCGCGTTCATCCAAGACGATGGTAGCTGGGAAGGCTTCAACGTTGATTTCTGTAAAGTTTTCGCTGCCGCTATTTTAGGTGACTCAGAAGCGATTGAACCAGTTGTGACAACCGGTACCACCCGCTTCCCAATCCTCCAATCTGGTGAAGCTGACGTATTGTCAAACAATACCACTTGGACCTTCAGCCGTGACACCTCTCTTGGTTTCGACTTCGTTCCAACCGTATTCTACGATGGGCAAGGTATGATGGTTCGCGCCGATTCTGGTATTGAGACATTAGCTGACCTCGAAGGCGGTTCAGTTTGTGTTGCTACCGGTACAACCACAGAAAAGAACTTAGCTGACGTATTCCGTCAATTAGACATTAACTACGAAGCAGTTGTATTTGAAGATACTGGCGACACCACCCGCTCAGCTTTCGCTGAAGGTCGTTGCGACGGTTTCACCACTGATACATCTGCATTGGTTGGTAGCTTGGTCCTCTTCGATGACCCAAGCTCAGTTAAGATTTTGCCAGAAGTTATGTCAAAAGAGCCTCTTGGACCATTGGTTCGTCACGGCGACGACAACTGGTTTGATATCATCAAATGGTCAGTTAACTGCACCATCCAAGCTGAAGAATTAGGCATTAACCAAGGCAACGTTGATGATATGCTCGGTAGCGACGACCCAACCGTTTTGAACACCCTTGGTGTAGAAGGTGACTTGGGTACAGGTATCGGTTTGGACAACGACTTCTGCTATCAAATCATCAGCCAAGTTGGTAACTACGGTGAAATCTTCACCCGCCACTTAGGTCCAGATACACCATTTAACCTTTCACGTGGTGTAAACGGCCAATGGCAAGAAGGTGGTTTACTCTACTCTCCACCGTTCCGTTAATCGTCACGGATAGCTCACATGAGTTTTTGCAATGTACGAAACCCGATAATGTGGGCTAAACAGATTTAGATTTACCTAGATAGGGCGGGATCACCGCCCTATCTATTATTATTTTTAATGAAATTGTTTTTCTGCAGTTTAATAATTTAGGTGAACGGAAATTTAATCGCACTGTTTATGACGAAATTTTTGTTTCCGTTCCCTCGGTAATTGGAAAATTTAACTACCATTTTCTAAAATCAATTTGCCCAATTACACGAGACTTTTTATCAGTGCCCAGACTAAGGGAAGAAGGATAGAAAATTATGGCTCAGACTACTACTGATCCCCCCCCTCCCCAATCATCACGGGGGATATCATCGCTACTGTCGTACATTTTTGACATCCGGTTTTTGGGCGTCATTGGACAAATCGCGATTATTGCCTTGCTTGTATTTGGTGCCGTTACCCTCTCAGGTAATTTCCGCCAAAACATCGATAAGCTAGGAGAGGCTCAATTCCGATGTATTGACGGCCGTGTGTCCTACCGTTGCGCGTTTGACTTCATGGACAATGAAGCTGGTTTCGATATTTCAGACACCCCTCTTAACTACGAAAATACAGACTCTTTCTGGTGGGCGGCTTTCAACGGTTTAGTCAACACTTTTCGCGTTGGTCTTTTATCGCTCGTTGCCATGACTATATTGGGCACTGTAATGGGAATTGCCCGAATGTCCGATAACTGGCTGGTGTCGAGATTGGCACTCGCCTACATCGAAATCATACGAAACACGCCCATTCTAATCCAGTTACTCCTCATCTATTTTTCAGTTATATTAGCTTTACCTGACATTACAGAAGCCATTCAGCCATTTGGATTACCCATATTCTTATCCAATCGCGGGCTGAGCATGCCGTGGCCTCAACTGATGTCCTCTGCACCCATCTGGTTTGCATTTGTGGTTTTGGCTGTTATCCAGTTCCAAGTCACCAACATTTATCTCAGTCGGCAAGAGGAACGAACCGGTAAACCTTCGAACCGCTTCATGTGGGGTTTAGTTGGGTTTATCATTATTTCAGGACTTGGCTGGTTTGTCGCTGGATCTATAGCTGATAATGAAGGGGTTCTCATCGCGAAATCTTCACGCATCGGCGAGGTTGATGATTTCGAACGGGTGATGCTTCAGCGCGCTCAAATCAATCATATCAGCGAGTTAGAGAATCTTTCAGAGGAAGAATTAGCGGCCGTTACAATTCAAATTTGTGCCCTACGTCAATCTGCATCAGAACCTAACCTAACCAATAAATTACGCCAACAAGGCATCCCATTTGATGTCAGTCGGGTTGGTTCGCCGGAAAATGCCCAAGGCAGGTTAGTTGATGGAAGATGTGAAATGTTTGTGGGGCCAAAAACAATTTTGGCATCACAACAGGCTACGCTTGAAGACCCTAGCTCATTTTTAATTTTCCCACTTGATGAAACCCCGGTCGTTTTCAGCTATCCCCGTTTTGAAGGATTTAACGTTTTGGGTGGTTGGAACATGACAGGTGAATTCTTCGCCCTGTTCCTCGGGCTAACCATCTTCTATGCGGGTGGTTTAGCTGAGGTTGTGCGAGCGGGCATCTTATCAGTCTCGAAAGGGCAAACGGAGGCGGCACGGGCACTCGGTTTGAGTGAAGGTCAACGCTTGAATCTCATCGTTTTGCCACAGGCGCTCCGCGTCATTATTCCTCCATTGATTAGCACCTATCTCAGTTTGATGAAAGATACAAGTTTAGGGGTTGCCGTTGCTTTCCCTGAAATTTACATCATTTCACAAACGTTGATGAATCAATCTGGGCGTGCGCTTCAGATTATGATTTTGTTGATGCTTGTCTATCTTTCTATCAGTTTGTTCTTCTCGGTCATTCTCAATTGGTACAATGACCAGATCACTTTAGTGGAGCGTTAAGATGGCAACTATTTCTTCTAATAAACCTGTACAAAAAAGATGGACATTATCCAAACGGTTTAATTGGAACTACTTCCTCTTAGACAACGTCACTGGTTCAAGGGCACTCTTGATTTGGGTCAGTTTCTTGGCGCTACTCACGATTGGAGTCACTATCGGGCAACTTATTGCGGCACCCGTTCGTACGTCAATCATTTTGGCCGTTTGGGCCATCCTCGTTTTAGGTGTCGTCGTTGGCGAACTATTTACGGCACACAATGTTGTGACCCGCTGGCTCAAAGAAAACATGCTTAACAATGTATCTAACACGCTTGTTACGCTGCTATTGGCCGTTTTGATTGGATTAGTGGGGTCCGGGCTATGGAATTGGGGCATCGCTAACGCCACTTTTAGCCCCGAGCTGACTCATCCCGATGTTCGAACTCGTGACGGTGCGTCCTGGGGTGTCCTGTGGGGCGCGCGTAAATTGCTACTAACCGGCTTATTGGGACCTGAGCACACCTGGCGGGTTCTATTAACAACAGGCATGGTTTTACTGCTTTGGGCATCCTCCTTCATTAGCTCTCGCCCATCGCTCAAGGAAACATTAGCCCCATTAGCACGGGTAACCAATATTCTTTGGATTATTTCCCCGTTTGCAGCTTATATCTTTTTGGCCGGGTTAGAGTATGATCCTGAAGGGCCTTTTATTAGAATGGGGGCATTGTTGGGTGGAACGGCCGTACTCATCGCCCTTATGGGCATCTTCTGGCTGTTCCGAGTCATTAAATTAACGCCTGTCTCAATCGCTATGTGGGTTCTCATCTGGCCGATTGCGTACATCATTTGGCGCTTAATTGCTCAAACTGGAATCTTCACCCCCATCAATGTAGATGATTGGGGTGGCCTGTTGCTCACCGTGATCTTCGCGATCTTTGTCAACATTTTATCATTGCCAATCGGCATTTTATTAGCACTGGGCCGTCGTGCTGAAGTAACCGGCATTCCGTCATGGATCATCTGGCCAATCGCCGTGGTCTCCTTTGCTTACTTCTTCCTAAACAGCACGCCGGAGCTATGGGAAACGTCGCGCAACAACATCGAGCGGGTTTTCTCATTGTGGCCATTCCTTATCCTCATTGTGGCTTACTACTTCCATAAATCGTTCCAAGGGAACTTTGTCAAGGCATTCTCGATTTTGTTTATTGAGATCATTCGCGGAGTGCCGCTAATTACCTTGCTTTTTATGGCCATCGTGATGGCACCATTCTTCTTGCCTGAAGGTAGTACTGGAATCAAGAGCTTTTGGGCAGTGATTGTTGGGTATACCATCTTCTCGTCGGCTTACATGGCTGAGCTCGTTCGAGGCGGGCTGCAGGCTATTCCCAACGGGCAGTACGAGGCATCTGATGCGCTGGGGCTGAATACGCTCCAAAAATACCGATTCATTGTGCTACCGCAGGCGTTGCGAATTCTCATTCCACCTTTGGCAGGGTCGGTCATTGCCACCTTTAAATCCTCATCACTAGTGGCATTGGTTGGTATGATCGATCTTGTGGGTATTACCCGAGGAATCATTGCTAATGAAAATTGGCTTGGTTTACGAACAGAGCTATACGTCTTTATGTTCTTGCTTTACTTCTTCGTAAGCTCGATTGTGTCTGCTTACAGTCGGCGCCTAGAAGAACGAGCCGGACTTGGTGTACGATAACGGATGAGACAGTTTTAACTCTTTTGAAGCTGTAAAGAGAAAAAGATTTAGGGATTTGATTATGACTATGATGAAAGAAGCACCAACAGTAACGGCCGTAAGCGATGCGATTGTCTGTCGTGATGTGCATAAATGGTATGGAGATTTTGAGGCGCTCAAAGGCGTTGATTTGACGGTAAAAACAGGCGAAGCCATCGTTATTATTGGCCCCTCTGGCTCGGGTAAATCGACCTTTATTCGATGTATGAACCGCTTGGAAGAGCATCAAGAAGGTCGCATTATTATTGACGGCATCGAACTCACCCATGACTTGCGTAATATTACGGAAATTCGCCGTGAGGTAGGGATGGTGTTCCAGCAGTTCAACTTGTTCCCTCATTTAACAGTGTTGGAAAATATTACCCTAGCGCCCATTAATGTCCGTAAATGGACCCGCGATCGTGCGGAAGAGCTTGCTATGAAATGGCTCACTCGTGTAGGCATCCCTGAACAAGCCGACAAATACCCGGGTCAGCTATCGGGTGGACAGCAGCAGCGTGTGGCAATTGCGCGTTGCTTAACAATGCAACCCAAGATTTTGCTATTCGATGAGCCGACGTCAGCCCTTGATCCTGAAATGATTAAGGAAGTGCTTGATGTAATGCGCGACTTGGCCCATGAAGGGTATACGATTGTGGCAGTGACACATGAAATGGGCTTTGCTCGTGAAGTGGCAGACCGGATTATTTTTATGGATGGTGGTCAGATTGTTGAGGTCAACACCCCAGAAGAATTCTACAATAATCCAAAACACGAACGTACAAAACTGTTCTTATCACAGATTCTAAATCACTAATTTAAATGGGCTAAGTGACCGTCTAAAAATAAGTTCCTTTTTTAAAAGGCTTCGGTCACTAGAAGAGCATCCATAAATAATTTATGGATGCTCATTAAGTCCATTATGATTCTTGATTAAAACAAAAAGGAGCTACCGACGGTAGCTCCTTTTTGTTTTAATATGTTGATTGGCCCAAACTTTCGAAGGTTAATCTATCAATTACTTATGGATTGTTGCCAAACCAGTTGGGTTGGTCAGGTATTCGGGAGGCTTGCGCAGGGGTAAGTTCGCCAGAAACAACGGATATGATGAGTTCCCAATCAAAGTATTCTAATTCCTCGATTAACACGGGGCGTGCAAATGGAATAGCCGTACGAATCGGATCGCTTAACTGAATGGGGAGGGTTGACCAGTAATTGGTCTCCGTCGCTACTGAGGAACGAGCGGGTAAATAGCGGAACTGTGAGGCAAGCGGTTGCGTCGATAGATATGAAATCCACTGCCATGTTGCTAACGGCCGTTCACTCTGCTGAAAAACCACATGCCCATGTACCCAGAGAGGAGTCACGCCATCAAACTTATCTTCAGACCCGGGAAAAGGAACAACACCAGTAGGCCCTAAGAACACCTCACGTTCAAATCGGTGCGGCCCGTCTACCCAAATGGCGGAACGTCGCTGGGCAGATTGCCAGTTGGCTAAAATTGAAATTCGGGCTTCTTCATCATAAATCGACGTTGGTAGCTCAAGCTTGAGTCGACTCATATCAGGAATATGACCGGGCTCACCCGCTAGCTCTGTATACCATTCCAGTGCGGCTTCGATCGCTGCAGCATCTAAGGTATCTTGGCAATTACTGTTCCCCGTCTGCTCAGAGCAGCCGCTGTTCCAGTTATACGCATATGAAAATAGAGCATCATTACCTGCATCTAAGAAACCCCATTCCGTATCGACATCCCCTTGAGAGAATAAAGCCATATCTCGAGCAAGTTCATCCCAAGTCCAACGGAGGGATGGCTCTGGCTGGTTGATATGCTGGTAAGTGTCACGATCATAATAAACTAATCGCAACTCACCCCCCTGCGGCACCATCCAAAATTGCTCTTGCCACCAAGCCCCTTTCCAAATTTGGGAATAGAAGTCGGTGTGATTAAATGATTCATCCGTTAATAAATAGTTTGAAAGATTAAAAATTTGCCCGCTAGCCAGCATGGATTCTGAAGGAAGAACGGTGGCCCCATCAAGCCCATCAATCTGGATAGTATTGGCATCCGAGCTGTTTATGGGAACTAATTCAATGGTGATATGCGGATGCTCGGCCATAAATGCGGCGGCAGCCCCTTCATAATCCATCAGTTGAGTTTGGCGCACATCAGGGATACCAAATTTAATGAGAGCAGGGGTGATTTGCTGAACAATTTCATTTTCGAGAGCATCCCAAAACATCTGATCTGGCTCTCCGTCAGAATTGATGGCTAGTAATCGAGGGGAAGGCACTCTAACTTCATTTGCAACGGCCGTTTTCCAAAAGTCCGGCGCGATATCAAGCTGAAAGGTTGTTTTATTTTCAAGACAGGTCACTGCACAATGTTTGGCGATGATCTCTTCAACAAATAGATCAATCTCTTCAGCCCAAACAGCATCCGCGTCGTGAAAATGAAGCTCACCCCAACTCGTCGGCAGCAAGTTGACCTTCCCCCAAAATTGACTGTCCGTCGGTATCTGTTTTAGCTCTTGATTTTCTTGCGAGAAAAACATGATCCGGCTAACCGTGCGTCCATCAACTGTAGCCGACACACTAGCCCAAATAAGATTCTCTTCTTCTTGGATACGCGTAACCTGAGGATTGCCTTTGTAGAAGTTTTGGTTGGCAGGGAGAAGCTGGGCGGCGCGCCACGATGAATTGTCTGCATGCAGACCAAAGAAAAATTCACCATCGCCACGCTGGACGGCCTGGGCTTGTAAATCGATATGGCCTTGGATGATACTGCCCACAGTATCCTGTATCTGCTGAGCCTGGTGCTCCCCCGCTTGGTATCCTCCAAAAATAAGACTCCCCGCAACGGCCGTTCCGACCAAAATCAACAGCGACCAAATCCAATAGCCGCGCGACGCCTGCCCCTTTTGCTCATAGGCGGGTAGTTCATCGTCCTCTTCACCAATTTGCCAGTCAAATGGATCAGACATGGGAATCTCCAAAGGTTGTTAAAAACACCAAACCAATTGAAGACAGTATAGCAGAATAAAGCAGAAGGTAGAAAATCCAGCCTTCCGCCTTTTACTTTCATCCTTTTTGAAGAAGATTCCCGTAGCGATGGGTAGTGTGTGAGACGGCCTGTTCTCGCAGATAGTGCCGAAGCTCTAAACGGCCGTTTGCCAATACCGGCTGCGCTAAAACCGCGACTCCGGCTGCGTTAGCCGTACGGCGGCCACCTTGACTTAAGTGTCCAACCAGCCTCACCCGCTCGATTGCTCCGCCAGCTCGTTCTAATCTTTCACCAAACGACACCTCATCTTCAACCAGGAGCGTAATTCCTTCATCTTCATCAAGCCATTCCCAAGAGTGGGACTCAGTCGGTTCAACCGAAACAGTCAGTGAATCTTGCACCGTGCGGGCGGCCAAAAGCAGTTGAGCCATCTCCACAGCATCAAAATCCGCCCCAATGCGAATGACAAATGGGCAGTCTCGATAGCGGAAAATATTATCTTCGCCCAGCACTTGGCTTGGATCGTGTTCAACCGCAAAATGATTTTGCCAAGCATAGGCATAATTTTGCACAGAGTGATTTAAGGCCCGATCCACATCTGCAGAAAAGCGCCCAATCTGACCCAAATAAGCAACGCATTTTGCCAGCAGCGTCGAAACCGAAGCTGAAACCTCACCTTGTTGCACGGGCAGGCGCTTTTGTTGCCACTGGCCCAGCTGCAGCACATAGTTAGGGCCACCCGCTTTAGCACCGGGGCCAACCACCGAAGCCTTCCAACCACCAAACGGCTGTCGCCTCACAATAGCTCCCGTAATATGCCGATTTATATAAAGATTTCCCGCCTGAATGTGCGCTTTCCAGTAAGCAACTTCACGATCATCTAGGGAGTGGATGCCGCTTGTTAACCCAAAAGAAACCTCATTGGCTATTTCAATCGCGTTGTCTAAATCTTTGGCTCTCATTAGCCCTAAAACTGGGCCAAAGCATTCTGTTTGATGGAAAAATGAGTGTCGCTTTACCCCAAGCTTAATGCCGGGTGTCCACAAATGAAGGTTATTGTCTAGCATTTGAGGCTGGAGCAGCCAAGTTTCGCCCTCCTCAAGTGAGCAGAGGGCTTGCCCGAGCTGAGGGCTTGGCGGTTGGGTGAGGGCACCCACCATATTAAACGAATCCCAATTTGCACCCACGGCCAAACTCGACACCGCATCTTTAAGCTGACGCCGAAATATTTCGTCATCATAAACTTCAGCTTCTAAGATAGCTAAACTAGCTGCTGAGCATTTCTGCCCGTTGTGCCCAAATGCAGATTTAACCAAATCCTTGATAGCCTGATCGCGGTCCGCCATCGCCGTTACGATCAAGCTGTTTTTACCGCTTGTTTCAGCAAAGAGATTTAGCCCCGGTTTCCAGCTTTGGAACAATTTTGCCGTTTCACTGCTCCCAGTCAAAATAACCGCACCTACCCGATTATCAGTGACTAAAGATTGCCCAATTTCATTATCGGGCGCGGGCACAAACTGCAACACATCTTTTGGCACCCCGGCTTTCCACAGCACATTCGCCAACTGCCAGCCCACGAGCACAGCCTCGGGGGCAGGCTTTAGAATCACGGCATTCCCAGCAATGAGCGAAGATAAAACGCCTCCTGCTGGAATTGCCAAGGGGAAATTCCAAGGGGGTGTCACAACAACGACCCCTACAGGGGTAAATGACACATCTGATAAATCACCGCCCACCGTTTCCCGATCAAACGCGCGCGCGTAATAGTTGGCAAAATCGATAGCTTCTGAAATTTCTGGGTCTGCTTCCCCAATTGTTTTTCCAGCATCGAGCATCATGGCCCCCATTAAGTCGCCTCGTGCTTTTTCAAGTTCAGCAGCGGCTTCGATGAGGATGGCTTTTCGCTCGGCAATGGTGCGCATTTGCCAGTGGGCTTGAGCAGAAACGGCCGTTTCCAAAGCCCGATCAACTTTTTCACGATCGGCCAGCGCATAAGTATACGCTACCTTGCTCGGACGACTCGGGTCAATCCCCTGACCCCGATCCTCACCCCAAATCATCTCACCCCCAATTTGCAGCGGAATCGTATCGACAGTAATCGATTGCCAGTTAGCAATCACTTGACGAACCCATTCTTGATTGGCAGGCAGCGAGAAATCAGTATCGGCACAATTTTCAAACGGTTGATTGTGAGTCGGTAACGGCCGTTCTGCTAGTCGATTTTGCTGGCGGTTTGGCAATGCCCGCACCGTCTCTTGACGCTCCACGGATTCTAAGAAGAGGGCTTTTTGTTTAACCCACGCGGGGCTATCAACTTCTAAACCAAAGAGATCGTGGAGGAAGTTTTCCTCAGCCGTATTCTCATCTAGCCGACGAACTAGGTAGGCGATAGCGCTGTGGAAATCTTCAATTTTAACAACGGGTGCATAAAGCAGCAGTCCCTCAGCCTCTTCCTGGACGGCCCGCGCTTGATAATTAGCCATCCCTTCCAACATTTCAAACTCAACAAATGCCTCAACCCCATTTCTTTGACGCAACAGCAGGGCATAGGCAA
Organism: Chloroflexota bacterium; assembly: GCA_039029915.1. GTDB lineage: Bacteria > Chloroflexota > Anaerolineae > Promineifilales > Promineifilaceae > QQUD01. The sequence continues at coordinate 8,302 of JBCCFD010000073.1, read as the reverse complement.
TATCGAACAAGTTATGGCTAGCCACGCCTAAATGCACCGCTTGGGCGTGTGGCGGATGGGAGCCAAAAGTGACCATCCGCTTAAAATTGGCGTCAACATCTCGTTTGGTGAGGTACGGAGCCTGCTCCCAACCGTGCACGGCCGCTTCGACCTTTTCCATAGCCAAATTGGCCCCTTTCACGATGCGAAGCTTGATGGGTGCGCCCCCATTTTCAACCCGTCTTTGAGCCCACAGCGTAATGTCTCTTTGCACTTCCGATGAGTCAGGCAGATACGCTTGAAGAACAATGCCGGCCCTTAAATCAAAAAATTCCTCTTCTTGCAGGACGTCTTTGAATGCACGCACGGTTAAGTGCAAATCACGATACTCTTCCATATCCAGATTGATAAATTTAGAAGATAAACGGCCGTTTGGATGTTGGTATTCATATTTTTTCGCCTGCCGATATAGAATCCGCAGCCGATCTTTGATTTTTTCCACGGTCTGATCAAAAGCAATCAGGTTGATTTGACTAAAAATCGAAGAAATTTTCACCGAAATATATTCGACGTCGCTCCTGCTGAGCAGATCGAGATAGGCATCCAACCGACGCGCCGCTTCTGCTTCGCCTAAGATTGCTTCACCGAGCTGGTTTAAGTTCAGACGCACCCCGCTCTCCCGACGCTCTTGTAAATATTGGCTCAGATCCCCTTCCTCACCGGGCAAAATCACATTCGACGTTTCCTGTCGCAGGCGCGCCACGATGGGTGGCACAATCATGGCCGGTAAATATTGAGCCATTACCCCGCCAACGGTCAGGGCTGAACGTTCCCACCACGCCATGTAGGCTGGTGACCCGTACTTTTCCAGCAGATAGGAGAGCTGTTCTGCAATCCGTTGATGCTGATGGCTACGGAACGCTTGGTCGACGAGTGCGATCGTTAGCTCCTTGCCAAGAGGGTCTTCCATCATGCGGGCAATTTTTTGCGCTTGGGTGTGCTCTTGATGCGTTTGTTCACTTTTTGAGCGGGTTAGCAAAGTTTCGGCCAGCACAACGGCCGTATTCGCTAGCTCTTGATTCTGGTTTTGATTGACTAAATAGGGGGAAATCATGTTACCTCTCCGCATATTCACAATATGCAACTTAATTTCATATTGTGAATGATAGCAAAGATACGGCCGTTGTCAATTGGCAGGCCAAAAAACGCGCAAAGCGTATCGAATGCTTTGGGCGCTCTAAAATACCTCTTATCTTGTCTCAGTACACAGGGTTTTTCAATGTTTGAAAAAATGTACAAAGATAGAACGCTGATTTCGCCGATGACGCAGATTTTTTATCCACTTTATCTGTTTCATCCACGTTCTATTTTTGGTTTAAATCACTAAATTTTATCGTGAAATAAGGATGGGAGGCCAGCGCGTACTGGCGGCAAGGGCGTCACCAAATTGGTAAACACCAATTGAGCCAGCATCACCACACTCACCCTGCGATGAGCAATCTAAAGTGCCCGATGCGCCGTCTACACGAACGGTATTAATCATTGCATCACGCAGGGCTTGGCGACCTATTTGCACACCACCCTGACTGTCCACAACAGCAACAGATTCAATAGCAGCTACAATTAAATGGACCGCATCCGTCGCAAAAATTGGGTAAGGCAAGGTGGGTGCCTCATTATCAAATTGGGTTTCCCACTCCACCAGCCAGCTGCTGTAAGCTGCACCCGTTCCCACAAAGCCCGTCACATAAACATCATTAGCCGCACTCCCAGTCAGCACGGGGAATTGGGGATGGAACAGTGTGTTTGCCCCCATTTTGACCATTGATTGAGGGGGATTTATCTCGGCTAGCTTATTGAGAATCAAGTTGGCATCTGTCGCCTGTAAAGCCAAAAATAGGGCATCAGGCTCTGAATCAACAATCTCATTTAGACGCACAAGAAGAACATCTTCCTCTAAAATGATTGTTTGCTGGGCCATCACAATCCCACCAGCCTGCTCGAATGTCTGTGTGAATGCTTCGCTTATCTGCTGGGTGAGGGTTGATTGATCGTGGAGAACAACGGCCGTTTCTAAATTCAAAAACTGAGTCAGGAACTGAGTAGCCACCGCTGCATGTACTCTTTGCTCGGGGAGAACTCTGTAAAATGATGAGGATGACTGATTTGGGGAGTTTAAGGAAACGGTAGCGGTTGAAGGGGACAGTAACAAACCACCGGACGCTTGCACAATCGGCATCATGATCTCCGCTACTTCTGAACAGGCCGGCCCAATAATCGCCACAAAATTAGGGTCAGACGCTAATCGTTCCATAACGGCCGTATCAGTTGCAGTGCTACATCGACTATCAAACGCCTGTGCAGTTAGAGGATGGCCCAAAAGGGTATTGTCAAACTGAGACAGCCCCACCTCAATCCCCTGTACAATCAGTTCACCAAGATCAGCCGCTGGTCCGGTTAAAGGCAAATAATAGGCTATCTGAATCGCTTCGTTAGGACGAACAACAATACAGCCTAGGGCGTCCTCACACTCGGGTAATCGATCGGAACAGCCAGCCAGAACGGCACAAAGACCAAAAAAGAGCAGAAAACAAAGCGGATGCCTACTCAACCTCATCAGACGTTATGTACAGGCTGCCATCTAAATCATCATATGATTCCACAAACTGACCCGTCACCATAAAGACAACGCGCTCAGCAATATTGGTAGCCCGATCCCCAATTCGTTCAAGATTGTGGCTCACCCAAAGCAAAAAGGTAGCCCGGCGCACATACGCATCATCTTCCATCGATACCAATGTTTCTCTAAAAAAGCTCTGATATTGACGATCCATCTTTTCATCACGCTTCACCATTTTTTGGGCAAGCTCAACATCTTGATTAATATAAGCTTCCATCCCTTCATGAAGCATTTTACGGGCTCGTTTTGCCATTTTCGGCAGTTTGAACAGCGATATAATCTCATCTTCGGATGCCATCCGCTTAACAATGCGACTAATCCCTGATGCATGGTCGCCCATTCTCTCAAGCTCAACGGCAAGGTGAATGCTCGCAATAACGCGTCGTAAGTCAATCGCCAGCGGATGCTGAGTCGCTAAAACGCGCAGGCTGGTTTCTTCAATGAGATAGCGCGTTGCATTAATTTCACCATCTGCCAAAATAACTTCATCTGCAAGAGCCAAATCGCGGTTTTCCAAAGAGCGCATCGACTTTTCAATAGCACTGTCCACTAGGCTCGCCATTTTTAATAAATTAGCTGTTAAATGTTCTAATTCAGCATCTAAGACAGACCGTTTTGGGATATTCATAGCTTGGCTTCCTTTTTATGCAACGCCCCATAAAGCATCATTAAATCTTCCGACGTGTGGGTTGTTGAGGGGGTGCCATGCCCACTCGCAAACACAGCCGGTGATAGATTCAGCAATTTTCGAGCTGACAAAATCACTTGCTTCGGATTATGGGAAATAAAATCGCTGCTCGGCCGAATAGGGCCTCGGCGAGTATGAACCGCATCACCACAAAAGAGAATACCTGTGACTGGGCTAAAGTAGGCAAGGTGATCAGGCGTATGTCCGGGTGTCGCAATCACTCGCAAACCACCCAAGATCGGCAAATTATCACCATCGGCAACCAGGTTCACAGCATTCATATCAACAACCTCAATCGACACAAACTGCTCGGCAAGCCATTGAAATAGTGAAGGGAGATGCTTGGGCATCACCCCTTGTTTGAGAAATTTGGCCGTTTCTTGACCGGCAAACACCTTACAGCCTGACTGCTTCTGAATGCTAGCTAAACTCCCGACGTGATCGGGGTCGGCGTGTGTTACAACCACCTGCTTTAAATCATGAGGCTGGTACCCTAACTGGGCCATAATCTCAAAGACTAGTACGGCACGATTGGCAACGCCGCAGTCAAAAAGGGTTAATCCCTCTTCTTCAACAGCCAAATAAAGGTTACTGCTGCCCCCATTTATCCAATAAATATTTGGGCTAATTTCTTTCGCCTTTCTGTGCCGCAGGTCTGTTTGACTCATTGTTTCACTCTAGAATATGCTTTGCTTTTTCATCAAATGCGTGTTGAAGCGCTTGATAGGTTTCCTGATCAATGGGCTGGTTACGTCGTTTACGACGCAAATAGCTTTTCACTTTAGAATGATGCATCGTTGGAATTCGGGTGTTGTTTACATCTAACTCTTTCTGCCCAATATGGGTAAAGACAATCAGGGTTGCCATCGGTAGTTCTTCAATTTCAGGTGCATTTTTGCGTATAAAGTCTGCCAGCAACTGAAGCTGGTTATCGGCTTCGCGGGTTGGGTTTCCTAAATTTTCTTGACCAAAGAATCGACGAAGGCCGAGGCCTGTCTGCTTCCATTTATCATCTGCAACGGTGATGTTGCCCGTTTGATATTTAGCTAGAAAAATAATGATGCCGGATGCCGACAGCAAGACATGGGAGGCGGGCAATACGTAATGATATAAACGGCCGTTTTTGGCAATACGCCCTAATGCTTCATCAAGCACTTCATCAGGGCGCGGACTGCGTACATACCGATGTGCTAAATACATCCCAATTTGAGAGCATATCCAGCCAATACCCAGCGCCGCTAGCTGCACTCGAAACACATTTTCGGTTGACCCTAAATATTGAGTGACCGGGCCATCACCTTCTGCGCCCGTCGTCAGGGCCAAAACAAGCCCACCAATCAGGGAGACTATACCAAATAGGCTTACCCCTTTACTTACACGGCTAAGCCGTTCAATCCGCTTTTCGTCTCGAATAATTACCATGTTCTATTATTTTAAAACCCTTTGGGTTTCCTCTCTTCCGTCTTTCTCTTTATTTATATAAAACCCTAAGGGTGCGTTCAAAAATAACTCTGGACATGAACGACACAACGCACCCTTGAAGCTCATCCGCAATTCCCTGTTTATAAGTGGCTGAGCCCTAAGGGTTTAGTGGAGCCGCATCTTTAAACCGCTTCACCACTAAACAAGCGTTCTGGCCTCCAAGACCAAACGAATTGGATAGAACAACATCTAATTTAGCGGTTCTTGGCTCATTCGGAACGTAATCTAGATCACATTCAGGATCAGCCGTTTCATAGTTCCACGTGGGTGGAATTTGATTATTGCAAATTGATTGGATTGAAAAGATCGCTTCGATTGCACCCGTCCCACCCATCGCATGCCCTAATACCGACTTGCTGCTGCTCACCGGAATTTGATAAGCATGCTCACCAAAAAGTGACTTAATCGCTGTGGTTTCAGTGGAATCATTAAGTGGGGTTGATGTGCCGTGGGCGTTGATGTAGTCAACATCTTTCGGGTTAATCCCCGCATCTTCAAGCGCCCAATTCATAGCCCTTTTGGCGCCAGCACCCGTTGGATCAGGGGCGGCCACGTGAAATGCATCCGAAGAGGAAGAGTGCCCACCAATTTCAGCATAAATTCTAGCCTTTCGCTCAATTGCCTTATCCAGGCGTTCAATAATCAGAACGCCAGCTCCTTCGCTCAGCACAAACCCATCCCGGTCTTTGTCAAACGGTCGGCTGGCTTTTTCGGGTGCGTCATTAAACCCACCAGACAGCGCCAACATACGCCCAAACCCAGCAATGGCGGCGATATGGATTAATCCCTCTACGCCACCTGTCACAACGCGGTCAGCCCGACCCTGCCGAATATATTCCATGGCTTCGCCAATGGCCTGCGTTCCCGTGGCGCAAGCGGCCACGACAGTCCCAATAGGACCCAGCGCACCGGTTGTATAACTAACGTGGTGGCTGGGCATGTTGGGCAAAAATGAGGTCATGGCAAAGGGGCTGACTCGATTTAGCCCTTTGTTACGCAAGATTTGGAGGTTTGTGTCGGCCACTTCAAAACCACCAACTCCCGTTCCGATTAAAACACCGGTTCGTTCTGGATCTGGCAGCGGTTCAGATAAGCCAGCATCCGCAACTGCCATACGACAGGCGGCCACGGCTAGTTGAGAGGCCCGCGACATACGCCGAGCTTCTTTGAAATCCATATATTTCTTGGCAACAAAGTCTTTGACTTCACCAGCAATTCGCCAGGGCAGTTCACTCGCATCAAAATGGGTGATTGGGCCAATGCCCGAACGGCCGTTTAATAAACTCGACCAGCTCTCTTCCATCGTGTGTCCCAGCGGGCTTATAACGCCCATGCCCGTCACAACGATTCGATGTCTGCCTTTGGCATCTAGGTAATTGTTTTTCATTGTTTAATCTTAGCGGTTTTCGTGATTATTAATTGATAACTAGGAGATTAAAGATTAGGAGATTGGTAATAAAGTAACTGGGTGATTGAACACCTTATTCACCATTGACTATTCACCATTTACAATTCTCTTTTCTCACTTCCCCGCAATAAATTACGGGGCGACGTCAAACCGCTTTACTCCTTCTTTAATCGCTTCAACAACACGGTTTTCAACGAGCTGATGGGCTTGAATGATGGCATGCTTGACTGCGGTGGCATTGGAACGGCCGTGTCCTACTATCACAACACCATTCAAGCCCAAAAGAGGCGCACCACCAATTTCATCAGGGTTCAATTGTTTTCTAAGTTGCCCAAAAGCAGGCCGGGCCAGCATGCCACCCAAAATTGTCCGTGGGTTGGCCATCATGTTATCACGGAGCGCATCTGAAATATATCGCGCTACGGCTTCAGCCGTTTTAAGCATCATATTACCGGTAAACCCGTCCGTCACGGCAACGTCTGCTTCGCCACCCACAAACTCCTTAGGCTCAATGTTGCCCACATAGTTCAAACCACTGGCTTCAAAAAGAGGAATACTTTCTTGAATCAACAGATTGCCTTTGCCTTCCTCTTCGCCATTAGAAATAAGCGCCACGCGGGGGGACTCAATACCCTGCATGCGTTCGACGTAAAGACTGCCCATGATGCCGAACTGAAGCAAATGTTCTGGACGGCAGTTCGCATTGGCACCATTATCAATGAGAAATGGCTGATCACCGATGGGGTAAATCAACCCTAAGGCTGGGCGCTTTACACCGCGAATACGCCCCAAGCCAATTTTGCGAAGCATAGCAATGCCTAAAACCGCCCCCGTATGCCCGACGGTTACAAAAGCATCGGCTTGCTGTTCACGCACGAGCCCCAAGCCAATGTGCATGGAAGAGTTTGGTTTACTTTTAACAACCTCTGAAGGAATATCCGTCATGCTCACCGCATCTGGTGCATGTTCTACCTCGATGGATAAATCGGCCGTGTTGTACTTCTCTAATTCAGCTTCGACGATTTTTTGATCACCAACAAGGATAATGGTTTCGTTGAGCGTTCGGGCGGCTTCAACTGCCCCTGCCACATCTGGCTCAGGACAATTATCACTTCCCATTGCGTCTATAGCAATGCGCATGTTCTCTCTTCCTATGGGGTCGGTATATGTTCTGCTGGATAAAAACAAAACACAACATGTTAACGAATGGATTCTAGCGACGGCGGAACCAGATGTCAAAAACTTTCACATTGGGTTTATGAAGAGGACAGAGGGAAAAGGTGCCGCTTGCAAAACAGCAGATCGTAAAGTGCCAGAGTTCAAACTTTATCAGTCACCTTGTCACCCCCTCACTTTTACACCATCACCAGTTCACACCCCTTGACACCCCCGCAAAACTCTGCCATAATCCAAACATCAAATCGACGAACTTCAATATGAATTATGAATTCAGTATTATTTGCCAAAGCACTCGCGGATGAAACGCGACAACAAATTATGAGCCTACTTTGCTGCCAGTGGCTGTGCGTCACTGATGTTGTTGAACGCCTCGGCAATGTCAAGCAGCCAACAGTATCTCATCATCTCACCATTCTCCGTGATGCCGAGCTCGTTGATACCCGCCGAGAAGGCAAACAAATCTTTTACACCCTTAACCAAGAAGCGGTGGCTATCTGCTGTCGAAATTTAGTTCAAGTTTTTGCCCCAGAAACAATTGAAGTAGAGAGTTAAGAGTTAAGAGTTAAGAGTAGAGACTGAGTCTCTCTTTTTTTGCGCGCTCATATTGACGATTATCTATACGTCCGGTTATTAAAAAGTAAAAAACTTCGTGTGCAAGTTTCGATAATCTCGTGTGATGATTGTCGTAAGGACATAGCATGCTATGTCCCTCCCAGAGGCAATGACAAGAAAGCCTGCACATCAGGTTGAATAGTGGATATGGTTAGAAAAGTGCTTAGTACTTTGTTACCAAAGTTTTTAAGTATTCCTTCTCTGGAAGAAGTTTAATTGTCTTTTGTGACGGAATACTTAGTTTTGGACAGGCAACTTGCCACTTTGCAACTCT